>JBJYWI010000270.1:6220-7277 GCA_046259385.1 Anaerolineales bacterium | reverse complement strand
AAATGATGAAGAAATCCAGAATGTCGCTCAAGTTGTAGATGGAAAATGGACAATCACCCCCGCTGGCCTCCGCACAGTTGAGCCGGGTTATGACCGACTGGTAGCTATAGGTGACCGCACCTGGAGAGATTATGAGGTAACAGTTCCTATAACAATTCACTCAACAACTTCGCAGTATTATGGGGTTGGTGTGCTAGTTCGCTGGGATGGGCATACTGACGATCCAGTTATCTGTGACCAACCAAAATGTGGCTGGTTACCACTTGGTGATATTGGATGGGTAACGAATAATGAATTTGGGTTTTTCAATGGAGGGACAATATACTTCATTTGGGAGCCTGATGTCTTGTATATGATTAAGATGCGGGTGGAAACCACAGGAACTGACACAACATATAGGGTTAAGATATGGGAGCCAGGAGAGGAGGTCGAACCTGATGATTGGGATAGGACCCGCACCAATTCAAATTCACCACTAAATGGATCGCTTCTGTTGCTTGCGTATAATGCTGATGTTACTTTCGGAGATGTAAGTATAGTACCAATTTATACTTCAACTAACAAAATTTGGTTGCCTTTGATAATTAATTAATGGTGGAAAAGGTTCTTGGACGATGTCAACCAAATAGTGATGTTCTCTTTTAGTTACTCTCTAAACATTTTTTATTTATCCCCTTAAATGTAAACAATAGATAATTTATAATAATTCCTGAAAATCCGTTTGGGATCACACATCAAAATCCTTGTGTATTTCTGAAATTTATTTCTATTTATGGTGGATGATATCAAACCTCTGAATATACTCTATGTGACTCATGGATATAAACCTGCTTATCGCTTAGGCGGACCTGTAATGTCTGTATCAGGAGCGGCTGAAGAGCTTGTTTCACGCGGACATAAAGTGGTTGTATATACTTCAAATTCAAATTTGGATAAAAAATTAGATGGTAATATCTATAACTTAGGAGAAAAAATAATTCGATTGAAACGCAGCCAAATTCAGATCCAATCAATTAAAGACCTTGCTTTAACACGCCTAGAGCTTGATGGTGAAATT
>JBJYWI010000270.1:0-6210 GCA_046259385.1 Anaerolineales bacterium | reverse complement strand
AAAAATTAGATGTTCCCATTAACCAACCTGTTTCAGTCAATGGTGTGGAAATTTGGTATTTTGATGTAAAAAAGGTTAAACCGAATACTTTGCTATATTTCAACATCTTCACAAAATCAGTTGGTTTTTTATATACACCCCAAATTATTTCCGTATTGGATCACCACATTTTTGGATTTGATTTAATTCATACACAAATGCCTTTCGTTTATCCGACGCTGGTAGCAGGACGAAAAGCGATTAAAGTAGCAAAACCACTTTTCTATCAACACAGGGCGGTGTTCTCTCCAGGTTATTTACGCTATAGAAAGTTATTAAAACAGATTTATATTTCTCTTTTTGAGAAGCCGATAATGAGAAGAGCAAATATTTTAATTGCACTTACACCTGCAGATATAAGCTGCTATCGCGATTTGGGGTTAAAACAAACGATACGAGTAGTCCCAAATGGTGTAAATTTGGCTGATTACGATCAAAGTGTAAAGGGCAAATTCGAGTCAACGGAGTTAAATGCACTCAATGATGATAAGACTGTAATTTTGTTTCTTAGTCGTTTTCATCCTGTAAAGGGCATGGATATTCTTTTAAATGCTTTTATAAAAATCTCTGGTTTATACTCTGATTCTATACTGGTATTCGCAGGACCTGACCAACATGGGTTAAGAGACCAGTTGTCTGAAAAAGCGCGTTCTGTTGGATTAGGGGATAGAGTTATATTCCCCGGGTTTATCAGCGGTGATCAGAAAAGAAATTTACTAACGCGGGCAGACCTTTTTTGTTTACCCTCAGCTGCTGAGGGGTTTTCTATCGCAATTTTGGAAGCATTAGCTAGTGCGACGCCTGTGTTAATCACCCCGGAATGTAATTTCCATGAAATTTTGACGCACGAGGCTGGATGGATCGCTGAGAGGGATGTGGGAGAATGGGTTAAGTTTCTATCTCAAATTCTTGAGAATAAATCAAAACTAAAATCAATCGGAAAAAATGGATTTAATCTAGTGAAATCTTCATATACTTGGGACAATGTGGTGAATAAATTGGAAAGTGTATACTATGAAGGATTGCATAGATGAGGGACTAAAACAAATATACAGAATTATTAGTTATCAAAAAATTATTTGTATTCTTAGGGCGACATTTTGAAAAGTAATGAACCTCTAGTTAGCATTGGACTTCCTGTTCATAATGGCGAAAATTTCGTTACAGATGCGGTTAATTCGATCTTATCTCAATCTTATACCAATATAGAATTAATCATCTCTGATAATGCATCCGTAGATTGCACTGAGGAGATCTGCAGGGAATTTTGTAAAAAAGACTTCCGGATTAAATACTATCGAAATCAAGAAAATATCGGAGCGGTTCCTAATTTTAATAAAGTATTTAATTTGGCAAAAGGTAAATATTTCAAGTGGGCCGCTCATGACGATGTTATCTCACCGGAATATATTGCTAAATGCATGCAGGTATTGGAGCGAGAAAGTGATGTTGTGTTATGCCAAACTAAGGTTGTAATCATTAATGCAACCGGTCAACCGATTGAACGAATTGAATCATCCATGAGAGGAGTTTGTTCAACCAAACCGCATATCCGCTTTCAAGATTTATTATTAAGAGGTATTTGGACGTTTGAAATTTTTGGACTGATACGATCGGAAATTCTCAGATCAATTGAAGCCATGGGTTGTTATCCGGGTTCTGATAAGGTAATGAGAGCTGAACTAGGATTAATTGGAAAAATTGTAGAAGTTCCAGAGTATCTCTTTTATTCACGGGACCACATCGATAGATCAATAAGATCCATGCGTTCCCGTCATGAAAGAGCGGTCTGGATAAATCCCAAAAATGTAAATAAAACAATACTTCCACATTGGATAATTTTGCGGGAATACATTCTATTAATAAATCGATCCCCTCTTAAGGAAATCGAAAAGTTAAAATGCTATCTGCTTTTATTCCGGTGGCTTGGTCTTGATAAAAACTGGTTAAGAATGATGCTCGATGTGGTGTTTGCGATTGAACCAAAATTGCTTGGTTTATTTTACAGAAATGAAGAGAATGTGTATGGGAATTTCCTGGGGAAAATCGATGATGTTAAGGAGGAAAATCTATGAAGGTGGTTATATTAGCTGGGGGAAAAGGCACTAGACTTGGACCTATTACGGAAAATATGCCCAAGGCGATGGTCCAAATTGGTGGAAAACCGATTATCTGGCATATCATGAAATACTTTTCGGAATTCGGTTTTAATGAATTTATAATTGCTTTGGGACACAATAAAGAATACTTTGATAAATCCTTTCTGGCGGATAAGGAAAATATATCTAATGGGCGGGAATGGGTGATCGACCTTGTGGATACCGGTAAATCAACCCAAACTGGAGGTCGCATAAAAAGGTTGGGATCGGTTCTTGGTCAGAAGACTTTCATGCTCGCGTGGTGCGATGGCTTATCTGATATAAATCTGCATGATTTGTTTTCTTTTCACAACCAAAATAATAAGTTGGTTACTGTCGCGGCAGTCCACCCTCCATCTCGTTTTGGGCATTTATCGCTAAACGGAATCAACGTAACAGAGTTTTTGGAAAAACCGGTCCTGACAGATAAATGGGTCAACGGAGGTTTTTTTGTAGTAGAATCCGCAGCTTTAGAGTATATCGATGGCGATGGAACACAATGGGAAAAAGAACCACTTCAAAGATTGGCGCAAGATAATCAATTAGTTGCTTATCGCCATGGAACATTCTGGCAGTGCATGGATACAATGTATGACAAGCGGGCATTGGAAAATCTTTGGAGTTCTGGAAATGCTCCCTGGAAGATTTGGAGTTAAGCGATGCGAGTATTAGTAACAGGACATAAAGGCTATATTGGTACAGTAATGGTGCCTATGTTAATCGAGGATGGACATAAAGTCATTGGGTTAGACAGCAACCTTTATGGATCGTGCACTTTTATGGAAGGATTAGTTGATGTCCCTGAAATGCAGATTGATATCAGGGATGTGCAAAAGGAAGACCTTGATCGCTTTGATGCGATAATCCATCTAGCAGGTCTATCGAATGATCCTCTGGGAAATCTCGATCCGGAATTAACGATGGAAATCAATTACCTCAGCACTGTTAGGCTATCGGAAATTGCAAAGGAGGTTGGAATTTCTCGGTTCCTTTTTTCATCAACTTGCAGTGTATATGGAGCAGCAGGGGAGCAGGTGGTGGACGAAGAATCTGATTTTAACCCCGTTACGCCTTACGGTCAGTCGAAAGCACTGGCTGAAAAAGGTATCTCTAAATTGGCGGGTGAAGATTTCTGCCCCACATTTTTACGCAGTGCCACCGCATATGGGTCTTCGCCAAGACTGCGTTTTGACCTTGTAATCAATAATCTTGTCGCCTGGGCAGCCAGCACCGGGGTAATATACTTGAAAGGAGATGGGTCAGCCTGGCGCCCTGTAGTCCATGTCGAAGATATTGCGAGAGCCTTTATCGCTGTTCTGCATGCCCCGAAGGAGAAGGTAAATAATCAAGCATTTAATGTTGGAATAACTCAAGAGAATTACCGAATCAAAACTCTTGCCGATATTGTAAATGTTGCTGTCCCTGGTTCCAGGATAGAATATGCGGATGGAGCCGGTCCAGATAAAAGGTCATACCGGGTAAACTGTAATAAGCTGCATCATGAACTGCCCGAATTCAAACCTATTTGGGATGCCAGAAAAGGAGCTGAACAGCTGTTTGATGTGATACAAGCTTCCAGAATAAGCCAGAAGGATTTTGAAGGGCCAAAATTCAATCGCAGCGAACACATCAAACAGTTATTGCAGGAAGGTTCCCTGGATCAATCCCTGCGCTGGAATAAAGCTGCTGAAATCAGGAATAGTTAATTGAATAATATTGACTCAAGAATATTTTCACTCATTAGTTCCTGCCGGGCTTGTAATAGTAATAACTTAATCCAAATATTTTCCCTGGGTCTAACACCGCTAGCTGATCGATTGCTCAGGGAGGATCAGCTCAACATTCCAGAATTTTCAATTCCTCTCGATTTGTATTTCTGTCCGGCATGTTCGCTGGTGCAGATTTCGGCTACGGTCAACCCTGAAATTCTTTTTAATGAAGATTACCCCTATTATTCCTCCATTTCGGAATCTTACCTTCAGCATACAAACTCGAACGCCTTGGAAATAATAAATAAAAGAAAACTGGGAAATTCGAGCTTAGTGATAGAACCAGCCAGCAACGACGGCTATATGTTAAAAGCATTTGCCGAAAAAGGTATACCTGTTCTTGGCATCGATCCCTCGGCAGGCCCAGCTTCTGTCGCTGAAAAATCCGGAATACCAACTCTATGTGCATTTTTTACACTTGAATTAGCTCAAGAACTAGTAAACCAATCGAAATATGCTGACGTTATTATTGCCAATAATGTATTAGCGCACGTTCGAGATTTAAACGATTTTGTTAGAGGACTTAAACTGTTGCTTAAAGAGGACGGAATGGCGGTGATTGAAGTCCCTTATATCAGGGATTTGATTGATAATTGCGAGTTTGATACCATTTACCACCAACACCTTTGTTATTTCTCACTATCAGCTCTGAATCGATTGTTCCGCAATCATTCCCTTTATATAAATCAGATCCGCCGGCTGCCTGTCCATGGCGGCTCATTGAGAATTTATATTGAACACCATCAAAACATTGACGAGGAGGTATGGTCAATGTTGGAGGAAGAGCAGGATTGGGGAATTTATATTGTTGATCGTTATCTTGATTTTGCTGATACAGCGGCTTCGTTACGTAAAGAAGTGCTGGAATTATTGAGGAATTTAAAGGAAGAAGGCGCAAATATTTGTGGTTACGGTGCTGCGGCAAAAGCCACAACCTTCTTGAGTTACTGTGGAATAGATAATCAACTGCTGGATTATATTGTTGATTTAAGCGAGTTTAAGCATGGACTATACATGGGTAAGAATCACTTACCAATTTGCCCTCCAGATAGATTGCTGGAAGATATACCGGAATATTTGTTGATTCTAGCCTGGAATTTTGCAGAAGAGATAATGCAACAGCAAAGAGAATACCACCAGCTTGGCGGAAAGTTTATCATCCCAATTCCTCACGTCAGAACAATCTAATAAACGATACAATTTTTCTAGGTTTTCCTTGATTGCATAATTTTCTGAGTGAGGATTTTATTAGAACTGGATTGTTATGAGCAATCATCGCTGTCGTGGGTGTTTCGGATCGAATATTTTCAAATTCTACAGCTTAGACAACGTGCCTGTACACAGTGTGATGTTGGCAGACAGTAAACAAGACGCTTTAAATTTTCCTAAAGGAAATATCCTTCTGGGCTTTTGCCTTAATTGCGGTTTAATTTCAAATCTTTCGTTCGATCCAATGAATATGGAATATTCCTCAGGTTATGAGTCGACCCAGGTTTATTCAGATACGTTCAATCAATTCCATGTGGAACTGGCGGAGGATCTTATTGAAAGATTTGGTCTTCATAACAAGACCATTATTGAGATTGGCTGCGGGAATGGTGAATTTTTGGCATTGCTCTGTGAATTAGGTGGGAATACCGGGATAGGATTTGATCCAGCATTTGAAGACCAAGATCACCAGCGTTTAAGATCCTCAAATCTCACGATTATTAAGGATTTTTATTCAGAAAAATATAATCAATATAAGGCGGATTTTTTTTGCTGCAAGATGACCCTTGAACACATTGCCAGTCCAATTGAATTAATCAAATCGATTCGCCATGCAATCCGACAAGATTATCAAACAACTGTCTTTTTCCAGGTTCCTGATGTCATCCGCATTCTTGAAGAGATCGCGTTTTGGGATATTTATTATGAGCACTGTTCATATTTCGACCGGTCATCACTGGCTGGTTTATTCAAGCGCTGTGGATTCAATGTGTTGAATGTTTGGAAAGCTTATGAAGATCAGTATCTGATGATCGAATGCCAGCCGGATACAGAAGGTGTAGTGCAGGATGAAATCTCAAGCGCCGATATTGAGAGAATAAACCGGGCAGTTAGAAATTTCCAGCACGGGTGTAATGAATCAATCGTAAAATGGAAAAGTAAAATCCGGGATTTATATCTTGGTGGTAAAAAAACAATATTGTGGGGAGGCGGATCGAAAGCGGTTAGTTTTCTTACCACTTTAAAGATTATGGATGAGATCAAGTATGTTGTGG
>JBJYWI010000269.1:0-6253 GCA_046259385.1 Anaerolineales bacterium | reverse complement strand
AGTTTTCTTGAATTAGCCAAACACCCAGTAATCATAATCGGGGAATTGTTGGTAGTGATCGCCGCTGTTTATCATGGGTTAAATGGTATCCGAATCGGGTTGACTACATTCTTCGAAACATCCTCGATTCAGAAGACGATATTTTTTGTAGTCGCTGCGGTCACAATTGTCGGAAGTCTGATTTTTGCGGTTCGGATGTTCACAGCTTAAGAGTTGGGAAAGGTGAAAAAATGATTGAAACAAAATCTCTTCAAAAACCTGATGAGGGCACTGGTTTATGGTTGCTGAAAGTATTATTGGGGCTTTTAATTGTTATTCTGTTGTTGGTTCATCTGATTGTCAATCACTATATTGGAGAAGGGGCTTTACTAACCTGGCAGGATGTTGTCGATTATTATTCAAACCCCTGGATCGTATTTATGGAGATCACATTTCTTTTTGTAGTTGTTTCTCACTCGTTAATTGGAATGCGCAGCATAATACTCGATTTGAACCCTTCTCGTTCGGGGATGAAAGTAATTGATTGGTTATTAGTTGTTGTTGGTTCTGGTTCAATTCTCTATGGAATATGGTTGGCATTAAGGATTGCATCATTTAGTGGATAATAACCCGGAAATGATAGGTCTAGTTCTTGTATCGCATAGCCATAATTTAGCGGAGGCATTGGTCCAACTAGTTGGACAGGTAACTCCGGTTGATATCCCGACTGCTATTGCCGGGGGGGTAGGAGAAAACCGGCAGGAATTTGGTACCGATGCAGTGGAAATAATGGATGCGATCCAATCGGTGTACTCCGATGAGGGTGTATTGGTCCTGATGGATCTTGGGAGCGCAATATTGAGCACTGAGATGGCGGTTGAATTGCTGCCACCTGAGATGGCTGAGAAAATCCGTTTCTGTGCTGCACCCATTGTTGAAGGGGCAGTTGCTGCGGGTGTTCAGATTGGTTTGGGGGCAGATTTAGATACTGCATGTGAAGAAGCTCGGACCGCACTTTTACCAAAAATTGAACAAATTCATGGTTCCGAACAAATAGCAGCTATTCCTAAGGAAGAATTAGCAGAGTCTCCTGAAGACCAAATTGAAAAAGAAGAAGTTATTCTCACGCTTGTAAATTTGCATGGGTTACATGCTAGACCAGCAGCGCGATTTGTCCAAGTGGCAGCCAGTCACAAAGGCGAAGTCTATGTAACAGATTTAACAAATCAGAAAGGCCCGGTAACTGCCAAGAGTCTCAATGCGGTTACAACCCTTGGTGCAGTGAAAGATCATCAGATAAAAATATCAGCCAGCGGCGCTGGTGCCAGAAACGTGCTGGAAAAATTGAGTGAAATGGTGCAGGATGGGTTTGGCGAACCAGCTGAGATTGGAGATAAAAAAACCGAAGAATATAAATTTGACCGTAAGTTTTCTCCTGAAAGGATTCAATCAAAAACTGAGATCAAGGGAGTCCCAGTATCCGAAGGTGCTGCAATCGCACCTTTAAGCAAATATCGTCCACCAGTTCCTCGAGTACCATCTGAACCAACTGATGATCCGGTTCATGAATGGACAAAATTTGAGGGTGTATTAGAAAATGTTGCTGCTGATATATCTAAACGAAAGAGAGAGCTCGTTCGAACAATCGGGGAGTCTGAATCTGAGATTTTCGATGCTCATCTCTTAATCCTTAAAGATCCGGAAATATTAGAGAATACGCGCAAGCTTGTTTTTAATGAGAAGAAGAATGCCTCGCAAGCATGGAATGATGTGATCTCACAAACGGCCAATGTTTACAAATCGTTGGATGACGAGTATTTACAGCAACGGGCGGCGGATGTGATGGATGTTGGTAATCAGGTATTGTTCGCTCTGGCAGGTGGCGAGAGTGTCGGAAAGATTGAATTTGATAATGAGGTGATCTTGTATGCGCCAGAATTGACACCAACCCAGACTTCGCAGTTAGATATGCAGCAGGTCAGGGGTATCATCACTACTGCAGGAGGACCCACCTCCCATAGTGCGATTTTAGCGAAGGCTTTGAGTATCCCAGCTATCACAGGTGTAAACGCTGAATTCGAGAGGTTACCTGATGGTATTGAAATCGCGCTTGATGGCTTTTCCGGCGATATCTGGATTGAACCTGATGAAACCGTAAAAGAAAAAGTATCAACCATCCGCAGGGAGTGGCTGGATTGGAAATCAAAACTAATACAAACAGGTCAGGCGCCAGCATTTACAAAGGATGGGACACGGATAGAAGTGGTAGCAAATGTTGGCAACCTTCGGGATGCTGAAACCGCCATAAAAAATGGTGCAGAGGGTATCGGACTACTACGGACTGAATTTCTGTTCCTAACAAGCCAAAGACCACCGACTGAAGAAGAACAGTACCAGACTCTTCGAGAGATTGGTGAAGCAATGTCTGCGGATGGCGATTCTAATCGACCGATCATTGTGAGGACGTTAGATGTTGGTGGTGATAAAGATTTGCCTTATGTTGATCTTCCTAAAGAAGATAATCCATTTCTTGGTGTACGAGCATTAAGATTATCCTTAAAAAATCCAGATATGTTTAAAACCCAACTAAGAGCAATACTTCGGGCAGGTTCAGGGTTGAATTTCAAAATCATGTTTCCAATGGTGACGAATCTAGATGAAGTAAATCAAGCGAGGCGATTTCTTGAAGAAGCCCACAATTTACTAGACGTGGAATCTATACCGCATAAGTGGCCAATTGAGACCGGGATAATGATCGAGATTCCAGCTGCTGCAATATTGAGCAATCAGATAGCATCCGAAGTTGATTTTTTTAGTATCGGAACCAATGATCTCACTCAATATACATTGGCAGCGGAAAGGGGCAATCCTGGTTTATCACAATTTAATGATGCCTTACATCCAGCGGTTATGCATTTAGTAAAACAAGTATGTGATGCCGCTCATAAAGCTGATAAATGGGTAGGAGTATGTGGAGAATCTGCGGGGGATCCAATTGCTGCACCTGTTCTTATTGGATTAGGCGTGGATGAATTGAGCATGAATCCAGGAGTAGTTCCTAGAATCAAAGCAATCCTAAATTCCACAGAAATATCCGATGCCAGGGAACTAGCAGAGCAAGTTCTTAGATTAAATAGCGCTTTGGAAGCCAGAAAGAATTCGAGAGATTTCCTTCTTGAGCGGTTAGGTTCTAAATTAATCCAGTAATTCTCTAGTCCCCATTTCTCTGGAATTTTACTAAACGATCTGCATAAATAGATAATTTTTCGTCAACGCTGGAAAATACAGAATCAGTCTCGAATTTCCCATCTTTCTGTCGCTTTCCTGCTTTTACTCCGGTTAATATTTCTATTCCTTCTTCTACCGATTTAACTGCCCAAATATGGAAATTGCCATTTGAGACTGCATTTAAAACAGGCTCTTTCAGCATTAAAACGTTGATATTACCCCATGGGATTATTACTCCCTGGTCTCCGGTAAGCCCTTTAGTATTGCACACTTCAAAGAAACCTTCAATTTTTTCATTAACTCCACCAATAACTTGAACCTCGCCTTTCTGATTTATTGAACCAGTGACTGCAATCCCTTGCTTAATCGGAATTCCGGAAAGCGCTGAAAATAATGCGTATAGTTCTGTGCTGGAAGCGCTGTCCCCTTCGACTCCTGAATAATTCTGTTCAAAAACCAGTCTAGCAGAAAGGCTTAAGGGTTTATTCTGAGTGAACTTATCCACAAGGTAGCCCGATAAAATGAGAACGCCTTTCGTGTGAATTGGGCCGCTCATCTCAGCCTCTCTCTCTATATTTACAACCCCATCACGGCCAAGTCCGATACTTGCAGATATGCGGCTTGGCTGTCCAAAAGTAATATCACCTAAACTGAGGATTGATAATCCATTCAGTTCACCCACTTTTTCACCTGTTACTTCAATCTTGATCTGATCACGGGCAATCATCTCCTGGAGTCGATCGCGAATTAAACTAGATCGATAAAATCGTTCCTCAATAGACTGGATAATGTGATTTCTGTTGACATATTCTGAATTTTCTGATGAAGCATAATAGCTCGCTTCGCGAATTACATCTGACATTTCACCGAATCGGGTGGAGAGTTTTTCCTGATCTTCAGCCATTCTGGATGCATGTTCAATAATTCGACTTAATGCGCCTGGATCCAGGTGGTGAAGATTTTCAGATTTACATAAGGTACAAATAAAGGAAATGTACGCATCGATGTTTTCTTTAGTTCTAGGCATTTTGGTATCAAAATCTGCTTTTACTTTGAATAATTCGTCAAACTGTTTGTCAAACTGCAACAGTAGTTGAAATATTGAAGGCTCACCGATGAGAATTATTTTCACATCAAGAGGAATTGGTTCAGGCCGCAATGTTTTGGTTGAAAACCCGTATCGTTCTCCAATTTCTTCGATAACGATTTCCTGATTTGATAATGCGCGTTTCAAGGCATCCCAACTGAATGGATTTCGAAGCAGATCTTCTATAGGTAAAACCAGGAAACCTCCATTAGCGCGGTGTAAGCAACCAGGGTGTATCAGAGAAAAATTTGTTATTAAAGCTCCGAACGCTAATTCATGCTCCACCTTTCCAATAAGATTCTGAAAGGTAGGATTTTGTTCAACAATAACAGGAGCACCCTCCAATTGAGAGTTATCGACCAGTGTATTCACAGTATATTTTTCGCTAAGTGACTGTTTTGTTGATCCCCTCATGAGAGGTAACGCAGGTTTTTCTTCTTCACCTTTAATAAAATCTGCAGTATTTTGAAGGATATCTTCTCGAACATGATCAATATGCTCTGGGATTTCCTCAAATTCTTTATATTTTGATTTTAATAAATCAAAATGGTGCTTGATTGCATATCTGGCAACTTCTTTATTCAGGCCATCAATTTTTTCTCTTAATTCAATATCTAGGTTTTTTGCTTTTCGGGTAGCTTCCTCCAATGTGGATTTTAATTGGCTCTGTTTACGGTTGATCTCATCTTTTTCTTCTTGTTTCAGTTGCAGAAATTCCTGGTCTGATATGGGACGTCCAGCCCTTGTCGGGACAGTCAACAATCCAACCGGTGTTGGCTGTAATATAAAACCTTCCGATTGGGCTTTTTGACCGATTTCATTGAATAAATCCTGTTTCTGCTGCTGGTAATTATTAACAAGCTCGGTTCTATGAGATGAATATTCATCAGATTTAAAAGCAGTTTGCAGGTCGTCAACAGCAGCATTCACCGTGCGATCCATATCTTCCTTAAAAATAACTGCTTTGCCGGGGGGCATTTTAAGTGCGTTAGGCTTTTCTGGATTGTTGAAGTTGTAGACATAACACCAGTCTTCCGGTACAGGTTTACCCGCTGCAAAATCGATAAGATAACGCTCGATTGCAGTTGTTCTACCAGTACCATGAACCCCAGCTATATAAATATTGAACCCTTTTTCCTTGATTCCTAGACCAAATTGTAGTGATCGAACGGCACGTTCCTGACCGATGATCGTTTCCAATTCAAGTGCATCTTCGCTTGAGGAGCAATCTAATTCATGCGGATCACATTTGCGGAATAACTGATCAATATTTAATTCATTCTTTGTCATATCATCACCTTCTTGGAGAATGATCTAACCTGATATTTTATAATTCTTCTTGTTAGTTGAGTAACATGCGCGCATCCAATACACCACAACCCTCATTTTGTGGAAAAACTCGCATCGGATTTATGTCTATCTCTTTAATCTCTGGAAAATCGCACAATAATTGGGATAACCTTAATAATGCTTCTACGATGGAGTCAATATCAGACATTTGGTGTCCCCTGCTACCTTCTAAAATAGGATAACTGCGTAAATCTCTTAACATCTCGAAAGCGTCCCGTCTGGTTATTGGGGCAACCCGTACCTGCACTTCGTTAAAAATCTCTACAAATATGCCTCCCATTCCAACAAGGACAACAGGTCCAAACTGTGGGTCTTGTTTTCCACCTAGAATAATTTCTCTACCACCAGTTATCATTGGTTGTACAAGTACTTTATTCAGCTCGATCTCGGAATAGATCTTGCTGATGCGATTGATCATGTCCTGATAGGCTTCAGCAAGGGATGCGCCATTTCTTAAATTTAGTTGTACTCCACCAATATCCGATTTATGGGAAATCTGGTCGGAAATGATTTTTATAGCGACCGGATACCCTATGATTTCAGCAGCTGCCCTGGCTTCTGTAGCGGAGGTAGCGCATATGCTGCGAACGGTTGGAATTCCATACCGTT
>JBJYWI010000268.1:1448-6799 GCA_046259385.1 Anaerolineales bacterium | reverse complement strand
TTTCAAAATAATCCAGCAGTTTTCCTATCTGGTGGTCGAGGTTGGCGATAAATTCATCATAGGTTTGTCGTTTACCGGGATAATTTGCTTTTGGCTTATCCCCTAGAGGGTGCATTTCCTTAGGAACGGGTTGCCAGCCATCGTTGAATTGCCTGTGGAAATAAATGTTTGGTCGGTATGGATCATGGGGCGGCATGAGATGGATATAGGAAAGGAAAGGTGGGTGTAAATTTTCAACTATTGATATAACACCGTCCATTACAGCATCAATTGTATAGTAAATGTAGTTGCTTTTTATTGCTGGTATGCCAATGGGATATTTAGTTTTTAAATCTTGATATGCCAATCTGTATCTGAGAAGATTAGTTAAGTCATTCAATATCGAAATAAATAAAGACCCGCGCGGATGGACCCGGGTGAAAAGCAAATTGTCGTGACTTCTGAATACTGGGATAGCCTCTTCATCCGGTATATGGTTGTAGATCATGCCGCCGATTAAGTTGAAGCTATCGGTTAGCTGGTGGCGGTCGATGCTCTTCTGACATTGAAATAGAAGCTTATCTGCATACAGGTTCTGGGCATAGGCTGCGGTATAGTACTTGCTGTGGAGAAGGCTGAAAATGTTATTTGGAACTACTTGTGGTTTTATTGAACTGGTTATCGTGTAACAACGGTGCTGCCAGGGATAGGTGCCGGTTAGCAGGGAAGCGGTGCTGGGAGTAGTGAAATTGGCGGCGGCATGGTGGTTGTGGAACACGGTCGCCTTTTCCGCGAACTGTTCGATATTCGGGCAGGTTTTACGGGGATATCCGTAAAGGGAGAGGTGGTATGCGGACAGTGTGTCGAAGACCAGTATGATGATGTTGGGAGATTTGTCATCATGAAATTGATAAGCATACTTGGCAATAGGCAATTTTTTGGCTAGCGTAGTTAGCGAAAGACTAGCTGAAAGCTTAATAAAATCTCGTCTATTTATTGTTTTTGAGTTCATTGTTTTGTACTGTTTGTTATACGAGAGAATTAGAACAAAATCTTAAAAATTACCGCAACTAGGCTCAATAGACCTAAAGGCAGGTAAATATAGGCGAATATGGTCATTTTTTCAGCAAGTGCAGTGACTGTCCTTTTAAGACTGGGTAAGTGTTTGTAAATAAAGGAAAGCAGAATTATCAGAAAAAGTGTTCCGGCCAGCATAGAAATAAGTAAAATTGTCAGAGTTTGCAGATCGAGACTGAGCAGATCGTTTAATCTGGGATGGAGCATAATTGCCGCCAAGCTTGCCAGCGTAACTAGTGAAAAACCTTGGGGGATGAAGGAATTTTTGAAGAAACTTGCTGGTAGTAAAAAACACAGCATCACTATTGTACAAGTGACAATGAAGCTTTCGAACAATGCGAAATATAAAAGGTAAACGGTTGTGGTTAATATATCCCAGGCAGTCATTTCGCCCAGCCAGCTGGGTAGATAAAAAATAATGATGTACAGAGCCCAGGTGAAGACAAAAAACAAAACGGTTGAAAACACCGGGAGAATTTCGTTTCTGTCAGGCAGTTTTGTCCTGATTTTTGAGACAATCATTGCGCCTTTATTATACGCCGGGGACGCCAGTTGTTTGACGAGCATTTCTAGTCCTTTGATTAATTTCTTTTATGATCAAATACCAGGATATTCCGCTTGTTCCCGGTTTTTCCATTCTGAAGATCCGGCAGATATATTGTTATTAATAAAAATCTGATAGTAATTTACTATAATACGAATATCTTCCCATTGGTCAGATTTCTGTCTTTATTTCGACTGCCTTTTTTCTAGGCGTTTTTTACTGCTCAGACAGGGTGTTTGAATGGATAGTCTGAAATGAAAAATTTTGATACTAAAAGAACTGTAAAAACGCTAATCTATGTTCTTCTGCTTGTCCTGCCGGTCAGCGCCTGCTCGGAGTTGTGGGAAAATTCAATGCTTCCAAATCCTCCCCGCCAGGCTGAATTTGTTTCCTATTTTGAAAGCGGGACCACTTCGATTGAGAGACCGTTAAACGTCGCCCTGGATGCGAAAGGTGAACTTTATATTGTGGACGGCGGGTCTTCGCGCGTACTGAAATTTAACCGGGCTGGCAAGTTGGTTTCAGAGTGGGGTGAGCCCGGAGAAGGGCAGGGTCAGTTTGACTTCGGACCTGGAAAGGCGGAAAAAAGCGCCCTGGCGTTTGGTCCAGACGGCGTGGTGTATGTGGCGGATAGTTTCAACAACCGGGTTCAGAAATTCGATAAGCGCGGCAACTTTGAAGCTGAGTGGGGCGTCGAAGGGCTTGAGGCAGGCCAGTTCCGGGATCCATTCGGTATCGCGGTCGGTCCAGATTGGAGTGTGTACGTCTCCGATGGGCTGAACAACAACGTCCAGAAATTCGACCGGGACGGGAACTTGTTAGCAGCCTGGGGTGAAATTGGGATTCAGCCGGGAAAATTCAGCTGGCCGAACTCCATCGCCGCCTCACAAGAGGGGCGCATCTATGTTGCTGACAGGTCAAACAGACGGGTACAGGTGTTCGACCGGGACGGCGGCTTTTTGTTTAAGTTCGGTTTCCCGGGTAACGATGACGGGAATTCCCTTCAACCAACCGGGATCGCGGTAGATCAAAACGGCAATATCTATGTAGCTGATGTTAGGCGTGGCGATATCCAGGTGTTTGACCCATCGGGTGAATTTCTGATGAAGTGGGACGGAGCCGGGCTGGACTCGGCGGAAGGGATGAAGCCGCGCGCTTTAGCGGTGGACAAAAACGGGCTGGTTTATATCGCCGATGATGAATCCGGCCGGGTGCTTATCTACCAGCTGAAATAAGCGCTGGCGCATACCTGGCTGGAAGCGCGGGTTAGAACCTGCCCGAACGGGTGGTGTGCCTTTCCCCGGTTAAATGTAAGATGGGGGAAAAGTATTTGGAGGTATTTGTTATGTCAAAGAACGGTTCAGAAAATCCCCTGGCTGCGCTGTCAGATTCCCTGGCCCAGGCGGTCGAAGTCGCCGGCGCCTGGACGGTTATGGTGGATGCCCGCCGCCGGCTTCCAGCCAGCGGGGTAATCTACCAGCCGGACCTGGTTATCAGCACAGACCACGTGGTTCAGCGCGATGAGGATATAAAAGTAACCCTCCCGAACGGCAAGAGTATCCCGGCTTCGGTCGTCGGGCGCGACCCGGGGAGCGATTTGGTACTGCTTCGGATCCCCGATTCGGGTCTTGCTCCATCCCGGGTGGTGTCGGCCGGGGTCCGTGTCGGGCAGTTTGCGCTCGCGCTTGGCAGGCCTTCCCCGAACGGCATCCAGGCCAGCCTGGGTGTGATCAGCGCCCGCGGCGGTCCCCTGCGTACTGCCAGGGGAGGCATACTGGAGAATTTCCTGCGCAGCGATACAATTCCCTATCCCGGTTTCTCTGGCGGTCCGCTGGTGGATGTTAATGGGGATCTTATCGGGATCAACACCTCCGGCTTGACACGTCATGCTTCCATAACCATTCCGGTTGGGCTGGTCTGGGAGACAGCCGGATCCCTGCTTGAGCACGGGAGCGTCCGGCGCGGTTATCTTGGAATTCGCAGCCAGCCGGTCGAAATCCCGGCTGCCAGCCGCTCTGGCCTGGGGCGCGACCAATCCCACGGGCTGCTGCTGGTCGGTGTGGAACCGGGCGGCCCGGCTGAACGAGGTGGGCTGATTGTCGGCGACATCCTGGTTGGCCTGGCTGGAGAGGCGGTGGGCGACCCGGATGAACTGCTGGCAGGGCTGAGGGGCGCGCTGGTCGGCAAGCCGGTCGCGGTGCAGGTGCTGCGAGGCGGTGAACCGCTGGAACTGTCTGTTATCGTCGCGGAGCGCAAATAATGAGTCTTCTGGATGGTCTCAACGAAATAAGCGCCGCTCTTATTGAACGCGCAGCACGCAGCCTTGTCGTGATGCAGAACGGGCGCCGCGGGCTGGGTGCCGGGATTATCTGGCGGGAAGACGGGGTCATCCTGACCAATAACCATGTTATTGGACGTGGAATCAAGGCGGCGATCACAGCTGAAGGGGATGAACTTAAGCTGGACCTGCTTGCCCAAGACCCCGAGATCGATCTTGCCTTGTTAAGGGCTGGGCTTTCCGGTCTGCCGGCTGCCCGCATAGCGGATTCGCGTTCTTTGCGGGTCGGGGAACTGGTGATGGCACTCGGTCACCCCTGGGGGGCGCGCGGCGCGGTGACGTTTGGCTGCATCAGCGCTCTGGGGAAAGCCGATACATCCGGATCGCGCGGTTCGGTTGAAATCATCCGCAGCGACGCCAGTCTGGCGCCCGGAAACTCGGGCGGACCTCTGCTTAACGCCTCTGGCGAGGTGGTCGGGGTGAATACCATGGTGGTCGGCGGAGACCAGGGTATTGTGATTCCAAGCCATGTTGTGGAATCCTTTGTCGAGGGGGTTTTGGGAGCATAGTAATGTGGCGGTCAATGGATATCAGGAGTGGGTGGTTAATTGGCCGGTACCATCTATCATTAAGCTGGTTATCGGGTAGTTGAGAGATTCTGTGATCCGGGTAGCTGTGATTTCATCCTCCCCTACAGTGCGGGCAGGTCTTCGCGCCCTTCTCAAATCGCCTTCTTCGGTTGAAGAGGACGCCATCCGGGTTGTTCAGGAGGCGTCCGCGCTGGAGCAAATTGACCTGCTGCGCCTGGAGATCGATCTCCTTCTGGTTAGCGGCGAGGCGTTATTCGCGGATGAACTGGAGGATTTATTACCCCCCGGCGGTGCTGAGATAGGCTTGCTTCTGCTGGCGGACGATCCCGTCCAGGCGCGCCGGTTGGCAAACCTCGGACTGCCAGCCTGGGGCGCGCTGCCGTTGGATGCTTCTGCTGACGAGCTCCAGGCAGGGGTTAGGGCTGTCGGGGCAGGGCTGGTCGTCGCCCCTCCGGCTCTGGCGGAGTCCTTGTTTCTGCCGGTGTCCCTTGAGGGGGGCGGATTGGAGGGTGATATGCTTGAACCGCTCACAGAGCGCGAGAGCCAGGTGCTGCAGCTGCTGGCAGGCGGGTTGGCGAACAAGCAGATCGCCGTTGAGCTGGGCATCAGCAGCCATACGGTCAAATTTCACGTATCTTCAATTTACGCCAAGCTGGGGGTCGTCAACCGGGCTGAAGCTGTGCGGGTCGGTTTGCAGCGTGGATTGGTTGTATTGTAAAGTGCCAGGCACATGGTTGGCTGGATAATTTAACCTGCTCTCTAGATTTCAAAGGGAATGAAGACTGTACCAGGTGATGTGCCTGGCACTTTGACTGCGCTGTGCAGATAGCTCACTCATGCACATGCCCGTGCTCGATTTCTTCTTCAGTAGCCGGGCGCAGGT
>JBJYWI010000268.1:0-1348 GCA_046259385.1 Anaerolineales bacterium | reverse complement strand
GCTCACTCATGCACATGCCCGTGCTCGATTTCTTCTTCAGTAGCCGGGCGCAGGTCTGCAACCTTTACCGAAAAGAACAGTTCTTTCCCGGCAAGGGGGTGGTTGAAGTTCAGATCCAGGTTTTTTTCGTCGTAGTCTTCAATGTAAGCGTCCAGCACCTCGCCGTCTTTGTCGCGCAGCTGCAGGTAAGCCCCTTTTTCGACCGGGATATCGTCCGGGAGTTCGGAGCGCGGCACGCAGCCGATCGCGTCCTCGTCATACTCGCCGTATCCCTCCTCCGGGCTGACCTTAATCTCCCTGCGCTCGCCCAGTTTCATGCCGTACAGCTGGGATTCCAGACCCGGGATAATCTGTTCGCCTCCCTGGATGAAATAGAGCAGCTGGTTTTCCTCGGTTTGTTCGTACACCTCTCCGTCAATCACCAGGGTGTATTCAAGTCCGACCGCGTAATTGTCCTGCACGGTCAGGTTATTTGTTTGAGAGTCGTTCATAACAATTCTCCTTTGTGCGGATTTGGGGATTTTATCATAGTTAGCATCGAAGTGCCTGGCATATAAACAGATTCACAATTTTTCCTCCCTGACATTCTAAAAATTGATAAAACTGTGCTGCCAAACATGTGCCAGGCACTTGAGAAGTTGTGATGTATCCTCTCCCTACCAGTATAATAAAACCAAATTGGCTTTTAACATTGAAACTATTCTGAAGATTTTTAACATGCCGCGCAGATTATCGAAGTTTTATAACGGTGGGTACTACCACATTTATAATCGTGGTGTCGCTGGTCAACCCATTTTTCTAGAGGACGACAATTATTTTTATCTGCTTCAATTGATTAAGAAATATTCCCAAAAAATTGAAATTTCCGTTCTAGCTTATTGTTTGATGCCCAACCATTACCATTTACTTGTCAGGCAGGAAAGCGAAAAGGCAGCCGGTCTTTTGCCCCAGCGTGTTTTCAATGTATACTCAAAATCATTCAATAACCGTTATAAGCGGTCAGGCACTCTTTTTGAAAGTCCGTACAAAGCGGTTGAAGTAGATCGGTATGCATATTTGATCCATCTTTGCCGCTATATCCATGCCAATCCGGTAAAGGCTGGATTGGTAAAGTCGCCAGATGAATGGGTTTATTCGAATTACCTTGATTGGATTGGAGAACGTGATGGGAAATTGGTTGACAAAGCGTTTATATCTGAACATTTTCGGGATGTGAGTGATTATCGTGGATTTGTGTTTGAGTATCTTATTGATGAACAGGTAATACCCGAGGGAGTAAAGAAGTACCTTCCATGAAGTGCCCGGCACATGAATAGACGCACAAATCCCTCTCCCTGACAATCTGAAA
>JBJYWI010000267.1:37835-45856 GCA_046259385.1 Anaerolineales bacterium | reverse complement strand
TCAATGGACAGAGCAGTGGCCTTCTAAGCCATTGGTTGTGGGTTCGAATCCCGCCGGGGGCGCTGTTTTTAGTCCCACAATTATGTTGCATAATCTTAGTATTATTATGGTTCTTGATAAGAGCACTTTTGCTCATTGGGGGTGAAACCAGAAACCAGAAATGTTTGATTAATTTAAATAGGATGTAAACTCAATGGATACAGATTTTTCACGATGGAACATAAGAACAAATCCGCCTACATGGCGTCCTCCCACTGACATATACGAATCTGCAAATTCAATTGTTATCGTGATGGAAATTGCCGGCATGCATGTAGATGATTTTTCCATCGAGGTAACCGGACGGGTTCTATCAATAAGTGGAATCCGACCGCATATTGTTAATAAGCGCGCATATCACCAGGTGGAAATTCCTTTTGGTGAATTCAAATCAGATTTTGAAATCCCTCTTCAATTCAACGTAGACACAATTGACGCGATTTATAATAATGGCTTCCTTGAAGTGACAGTACAAAAATCCCCTCCACAGCAGGTCCAGATCAAATAAATGAAACCTTGATTTTTTAGGATAATTATGACGGCAACAAGATGGAATTCTAGATTATTTGATATTTACAACAGTCTTGAAGAATTTTTTGAAGAACCTTCTCCCTCAAAGGACAGTGAATCAGAAGATTTCTTGAAGGAAATTCCTATTAACAACAAAGATGAGAAGGTAAAGGAACTTATACCGGATATCTTACCTGTTTTGCCATTAAGGGGTCTTGTCGTTTATCCATATACCGCTGTCCCATTAACAATAGGACAAGCACGGTCAATCAGATTAGTCGATGACGTGATGTCTGGTGATGAACGTATGATCGCCCTTGTAGCTTCAAAAAACCCGGAGCTCGAAGTTCCAGATCCAAAGGATTTATTTTCAATAGGGACAGCAGCAATGATCCACAGGATGTTCCGCGCTCAGGACGGAACAATTAGGCTAGTAGTGCAGGGTTTAAACCGTTGTGGAATAGGCAATTACATTCAACAAAACCCATACTTAAAGGCTGAGATCAAATCTGCACCGGAAAAAGTTGAGGAAAATTTAGAAATCGAAGCATTAGCCCGTAATGCACGCGATCAATTTGAGCACATTGCGGATTTAATTCCTTCCATCCCCCGCGAGCTAGTAGCCTCTGTCCTCTTGTTGGATGATCCCTTGCAAACAATTTACACGATTGCAAATTTCCAACGTATGGATCTTGAGGATGCGCAAACATTATTAGAAATCGAATCGGTTTCTGAAAAATTTCATAAACTTATCGGCATTCTAACTCACGAAGTGGAAATTCTTGAGATGGGTCAAAAAATTCAAAATGAGGCCCGTTCAGAAATTGATAAAGTCCAGAGAGAATATTTTCTCAGGGAACAGCTCAAAGCGATACAACGCGAACTTGGCGAAAGCGATGAACAAACAGTAGAAGTAGAGGAATTCCGAAAAAAGATCGAAGATTCAGGGATGACTGAGGAAGCATCCAAACAAGCCCGGCGGGAATTGGAGAGATTGAGCCGGCTTCCCACCGCGGCTGCGGAATATGGAGTGATCCGCACTTATCTCGACTGGTTGGTATCTCTGCCGTGGTCAATCATGACAAATGACAATCTCGAGATAGATCATGCTCGAAAAGTTCTTGACCATGATCATTTTGGTTTGGAGGATGTAAAAGAGAGGATTCTGGAATTTCTGGCGGTTCGCAAACTCCGCCTGGAAAGAGCTGATGAACTTAATCAGGAACCTCCAGACGAAATTCATAGAACAAGAGAGGGGGTCATCTTGTGTTTTGTGGGACCGCCCGGCGTTGGTAAAACAAGTTTGGGTAGATCTATTGCGCGCGCGTTGGGGCGTAAATTTGTCCGAATTTCACTTGGCGGTATGCGTGACGAGGCAGAAATTCGGGGACACCGGAGAACTTATATTGGTGCGATGCCCGGACGTATCCTGCAAGCGTTACGCAGGGTGGAATCCAGAAATCCAGTATTTATGCTTGACGAGGTTGATAAACTGGTCTTTGATTTCCAT
The DNA here is from genome assembly GCA_046259385.1 of Anaerolineales bacterium. Taxonomy (GTDB): domain Bacteria; phylum Chloroflexota; class Anaerolineae; order Anaerolineales; family UBA4823; genus CAVWDI01. Next base: position 43,797 of record JBJYWI010000267.1, on the reverse strand, counting down.
GGTGATCCAGCTTCTGCGCTTTTAGAGGTTTTAGACCCAGAGCAAAACAATGAATTTCGTGACCATTATATAGAGGTTTCTTTCGATCTCTCGCAGGTTATGTTTATTACAACGGCTAATTTGCTAGAGCCGATTCCTAGTCCACTTCGAGACCGGATGGAAATTATCTCCCTATCAGGATATACAGATGGTGAGAAGGTTGAAATTGCTCAAGGGTATTTGGTACCGCGGCAGTTAAGGGAGAACGGTTTACGAAAAGAAGAAATCAAATTCTCAAAGGACGGAATACTTGAGATTATTCACTCATATACCAGAGAAGCAGGTGTGCGTAATCTGGAAAGAGAAATTGGAGGAATTTGCAGAAAAATCGTTACAAATATCGCCGAAGGGAAAGGTGAAAAAGTAATTGTGGGGGCCAAACAAGTGCCTGAATTTCTAGGCAGGCCAATATATTTCAGAGAAGAGGAAATTGCATCGAGAACATCCATACCGGGAGTGGCAACAGGATTAGCTTGGACACCAGTTGGCGGTGATGTGTTGTTTATCGAATCAACCAGGATGCCTGGGAAAAAAGGATTTCAAGTTACCGGTTCAATTGGAAATGTAATGCAGGAATCTGCCGAAGCTGCCTTATCATATGTGCGCGCTAACGCGAATGCCCTGGGGCTTGAACCGGACTTTTTTAATAATTTCGATATACACCTGCACATTCCCGCCGGCGCCCAGCCAAAAGATGGACCTTCTGCTGGAGTTGCAATTGCGACTTCTCTCTACTCCCTGATTTCTGGAAAACCTGTCAGACCTGATGTTGGTATGACAGGGGAAATCACATTAAGAGGTCAGGTGTTGCCTGTTGGCGGTATTAAAGAAAAAGTGCTAGCAGCTCACCGGTCGGGATTAACAACTGTTATTCTCCCAGCGCGAAATAAGGCTGACCTTGAGGAGATTACAGAAGAAGTAAAAAAAGCGATAAAATTCCAATTTGTAAACAAGGTAGAAGAAGTATTAAAATTCGCTGTTGAACCTGATGGTAAAAACAAATCAGATAAAAAACATCGAACGAACAAACCGAAGTCCAAAAAATAGTAATATGCATTAAATTTCGAAAAAATCATGAAATGGTACTCAATTGATCTACACATTCATTCGCCTGCTTCGAGTGATTATCAACAACCAGGCATCTCAATACTCGAGATGCTGCAACAGGCAGAAGCGCGCAACCTCACTGCGATCGCCATCACCGATCACAATACTGTGGCTGGTTATCGCAAGTTCATGGAGGATATCGAAAAGTTAACCTTTCTCCACGACCTGGGACGTTCAACTCCAGAAGAGGAATTTCAGCTCCAAGAATATAAAAGGCTTACCAAAAAAATACTGGTATTGCCTGGATTTGAATTCACAGCCACATTCGGGTTTCATATCCTCGGAATTTTTAACCCGGATATACCCATCAGAGAAATTGAACATTTGTTGCTCGATTTAAACATCCCACCCGATCAACTTGATGAGGGATCTGTGACCGTAGGAGCATCCAGCGATGTATTAACAGCATACCGTTTGATTGAAGAAGCGGGCGGAATTTCGATCGCAGCGCACGCGAATTCAAATAACGGTGTGGCGATGGTCGGCTTTCCACTCGGAGGTCAGACTAAAATAGCCTATACTCAAGATTCGCACTTGCATGCTCTGGAAGTGACTGATCTTGAATCAAAAAAAGGTCGTAACACTGCAGCATTCTTCAGTGGAAAGAAACCTGAGTACCCGCGCCGGATGCATTGCATTCAGGGTTCAGACGCGCACAGGCTTACAGTTGACCCAAAACGTAGAAAGAATCTCGGAATTGGAGACCGCGCTACGGATGTTAATTTACCTGAACTATCCTTCGAGGCGCTGCTGAATTTATTTAAATCAAATGATTTTACCCGAACCCGGGCTCATCGCCGTACAGCAGAACCGGCGATTGACCATATACGAGCCTCCCAAGAAGAAGGACCAAACATTATCCAGGATTTTCATGATACTATGACAGTTCGGGGTGGAAAAAGATATGCCATAATTGCTGATGTCTGCGCATTAGCAAATACAAATGGTGGCACATTATACATTGGCATTTCTGCAGACCAGAAAAAACCCGTACCAGGAATTAGCAATCCAAATCAATCAATCTCTCAACTTAAAAAAGAAATTGACAACCGCCTCAGCCCACCTTTAACCTATACAATCGATCTACAGCAGACGAATCATAAACAAGTAATCCGGATACTCGTTCCACGAGGAGATGACCCACCATATACAGTTGATGACAGCAAGATTTACATACGTTCAGAGGCAGAGACAGGACTGGCGGTTCGAGACGAAATTGTGGGTCTGGTATCGCGCGGACTATCCCAGAGAATTAATAAAGAGGATTTACCTTCTCGGTTAATGGATGGTCAAAAACCGGAAAAATCCAGCAATGCAACATTTGAGGTTGGCGCATTTGAAGACATTGAAAACAACGCCCCAAAAATCGGTGTGGAAGTGGTATCAGTTGAGGAAAGGAATGGGAGATTTTATTATACGGTGCGTGATTTACGAAATGGGAATGTGGTTAAGAATGTTACCCCCAGTTCAGCCAGAAAATTGTGGCATTACGCGATTACTCGTTATTCTAAACTTCCAGAGAATCCTGGATTGTCAAAAGAAATCATATGGCAGGGGGATTATGGAATAATCCATCGCCGGAAACAAGGCAAAAGTGTGCGCTATGATTTTATACAAAAGATCGGGAAGGATTACCGATATTATTTTGGTGTAACAGAAGATGGAATTCACGGTCCTTGGAAGAGTCTGGTTGGAAATAATGAAGAATAACTCCCGTGGATAAATTTAATCCCATATAAAATGATAAAAATTCGATTTGGGGTTATAACCGTTTCAGACCGTGCATCACAGGGTGTACGCCCCGATCTTACCGGACCAGTTATTATTAAAACTATTCTGGAACAAGGCTGGTGCATAATACAACATGAAATTGTTCCAGATGATATGTCTTCGTTGAAAATTATGCTGTCGAAATGGGCGGATCAAGGCAAATTTGATATTATATTGACCGCAGGAGGAACCGGATTAAGTCCGCGAGATATCACTCCCGAGGCTACTCTCATGGTTATTGATCGCTCAGTGCCCGGATTTCAGGAAGCGATGAGAGCTAACAGTAACAGAATAACCCCTCATTCAATGCTTTCCCGCGGAGTGGCTGGAATACGTAAAAGTACTTTAATAATCAATCTCCCAGGCAGTCCAAAAGGCGCAGAAGAAAACCTTCAGGTTATCATCCCTGTACTCCCCCATGCTGTTCAGCTTCTCTCAGATCACCCGAATGCAGAGGACGGTCACTCGTTATAATCATTATTGATCAATATCTAAACATTCATTCGTCAATTCAACGGCGCAATAAAATCCTCAGCAACCCAGCCCTCAATCTCCCCAAAAGCAACATTCCACCAGTAGAATCCTTTGGCATAGATTCCATTCATTCCGTTCTTGTTGTCAAGAATCTCGCCTGTAAGCGCTTGGTGTAGTGAAGCAACAATTCCGTAATTCGTTCCCGGCCCAGTTCTAACAGATAAAAAATCCACACCTGATACAAAAATTTGTTCTCCAGCAGAGAATTTATTTGAGAACTGTTTTGGTTGTACATTTACCATAAGGATTCCATTCGCGACTGCCCGTTCAATATTTTTATCATCTGAATTTGTTTCATTTATAGTTTTTTTATTCTTGACTTCTCCATCTACATACATGGTTGATGAACCACCACCATCCAGAGCAATAGCCCAAATTGCACCAATTCTATTTTTTAAAAAAAACGATAATTCAACCATGCTCATTCCCAAATTTCCAAATGTCTGCTTATCCTCTACTACTACAAAATAAATATAGTTGTCATTGTAAGCCAACACAGTTCTTGCATTGCGCAGCACAGCACCAAGGTCGTTGGATTTCTGGATAACCCCTGCCTTCAACAGAATATAACTGCCGCCGGTTGCAGCATAGCTTTTCGCCCAATCAGTCTCCTGGCTAGTCTGACAATCCTGCTCAAAATGCTTGATTTCCTGGAATATTGCTACTTTATCCCCGGGATGAAAAAGTTCACCCAGTTTTGCTCCAGATGAACCAATTCCAGAAAGGATAACGTGATCGAAAAAAATTGGTATGGAACTTTGTCCTCTGGATACCTTTCGGACAACCCCTTCATTAAATTCTGGCGAGTTTAAAATCATGGATGGGTGGTTTAACTGGATAATTACATCGGTTTCGTCCTCGCCCGCATATTTAGTTGTGTCAAATTGTGGAGTGTAAAGAATCAGTTCGTCATCTTCTAGTACAGAATTGATCCCCTCAAGTCTCACTTCCTCCCCTGAAAATAGATTTTTGATATATTGTTTTGCAGGTCGATGCACAACGCAACCGCCCAGAAATATCGTCCTGTCCAGTTTCCATGAAAACCCGCTTCCGTTTTCATTATCATCGAACCTCTTCGCATACCAGCCTGATTGTACTTGTCCCCTCCAGGGAATCCCGGTTTCAGAGTCATAAAAATATCCATTTATCCCAGCAATCACTTCATTTCTGTTTCCCCACTCCTCCCCCCAATAGTTTATTGCCTGGTCATATCGTCCCGCCATCTGGCTTACCGTTTCTAATCCTCCACTCAGTCTCCCCTGAGCAATGCTGGTATCTAATATGAGATTTGGATTTGACCGATCCATTCGGGTAACGTACAGATGATTAGGACCTGGAATGTAGAATTCCTTATAATCAACACCAGGAATTACAGACTGCCATTGACCCCCATCCCCATGTGCCGTATCTAACGGTTGGGATATCCAAATCACAGTCAAAAGAATCAGTACAATTATTTTTTTGCGTATACTATGCATTTATGCTTATCAAAATATGTGAATCTCGATCATTTGCTGTTGAAATTATATACCGTGAAAACATTTGCCAATAATTATGTTCACTTAATACAAGCGACATTTAAAAAGTTCGAGTTAATGGTTCCAATTCTGCTCAATCATCCAATTGTAGCGGAATCAATAAGTGAACTGTCTTCATGGTAAACTTGCCGACGAAACAAAATATCTTTCAATACCCTCTATCTATGAACACAAAAAAAGAAAACTACAATCTTGGGGTTGTTTATTCTACTCTGGTCATCGGCCTAATCGCAGCAATATGCTATTTACCCTTGATCAACCAGTTCGGTTTTTTACGGGATGATTGGTATTTAATCTGGACGGGTTATACACATGGCCCTCAAAAAATTATTGAGCTGTTCTCAACAGACCGACCTGCTTTGGGTTATCTATATTCATGGACTTATTCAATTTTGGGCAATCAGCCTCTAAACTGGAATTTATTTTCCTTCGCAGTCCGATTGCTGAGCTTCTATGGTATTTACTGGATCCTATCTTTAATCTGGCCGATACGCAACTATTCAAACACATTGATTACCCTATTATTGGTTGTATATCCAGGATTCCTGCAGCAACCAAATGGTAACACCTTTAGCAATCTATTTATCGCGTATGCAATTTCTATTCTCTCGATTGGTCTGACATTACAAGCAATTTTTGTAAGAAATAAGCTTCTAAAAATTTTTCTGATCATTTTTTCAACAGTTTCGTCCCTCTTCTATTTGTTGATTGCCGAATATCTTATCGGTATGGAGGCAGTCAGACTGATCCTGGTATGGTATTCCATTAATAAAATAGACGTAAATAAGCAAGTAAACCTAAAACTCAAATCATTATTCGCTCTGACATTACCTAACCTGATAACTGCAATTGTTGTACTTTTCTGGCGATTATTTATATTCCAGAGTGTACGCCCAGCGATGAATGTAGATAGTCTCGTGGAAAGTTATACCCTTTCACCTGCATATAACGGAGTGAGACTGGCAGTCGAACTC
>JBJYWI010000267.1:0-37735 GCA_046259385.1 Anaerolineales bacterium | reverse complement strand
TCACTTCAATACCGGTTATTCTGTCAAACCGTCATGTACATTTCCAAACAAACTGGGACCGTTATTCACTCCAATCTTCACTTGGAGTTGCCCTGATAATAATGGGTGCACTTTCATACATTCAAAAGGAATGGTTGAGATTATTCATATACTCCTGTTTGTTAGGGTTTGCAGTTTGCACACAGTATCTTAATGCAACAAACTTCAAAGAAAAATGGGATGTTCACAAGGAAGTGCTCTGGCAATTGTACTGGAGGGCACCTGAAATCAGTAAGGATACAGTTCTTACCGGGAATTTATACAAGCATAGCTATGAAGAAGATTACGAACTCTGGGGACCAGTCAATTTGATATTCGACCCTACTTCCCAGGAAGTCGAAATCAAGGTAGAAGTACTCAACGATCAGACGCTTAAGAATATAGTCACTTCTTTCTGGGATCAAGGTTCAACACGCATCATTAATTATGAAAGGGATTATGAGAATACACTTGTATTTACTCTTCCCAGCGAATATTCCTGTTTACATTTAATTGACGGTGACAGTCCAGTGTTATCTGAATTCGCCTCCTCTGAAATAATTGCAGCCTCTCAATATTCCAAATTAGATCGAATAGCGCCTGAACCATCAGCTCCTTTACCGCCAGAGGATATTTTTGGAGTGGAGCCAGAACACAACTGGTGTTTCTACTTCCAGAAAGCCAGCCTTGCAGGTCAGAATGAAAATTACGATGAAATAGTAAGGATCGCGAATGAAGTAAAACGAATAGGATTGAGGCCAAACGACTGGTCAGAATGGGTTCCGTTCATTGAAGGATATGCATATACCGGAAATTATCAGGAGGCAAAAAAGTTGATTCCCATAGTCGGGGAATTGCCATTCGTGAAACACCAGATATGTAAAAATTTAGAGACGAACAGCTCCTACTTACCTGATGAACCGATTGAATTCCTGAAGAAGAATTTTCGATGCCTTAAACAATAATACATATTTCAAATATTGGAGTGCATTGCTAATTTTAAATCTTATACATTTTTGCATATTTTTGATTTATTGCTTATAATTATCACCCGGTTGATTGCATGACCAAATCCAGTTGTTCAAACAACCGCAACTTAAATGGCCAGGTAGCTCAGTTGGTAGAGCAGCGGACTGAAAATCCGCGTGTCAGCGGTTCGATTCCGCTCCTGGCCATTACTCTTCTTAATAAGGATGCTTCATGAATGACAGGTGTTATTTAATACTGGGCGGAGCGGGTATGATTGGCTTTCAAATTGCCCATCGGATTGCGCGGCGTTTGAAACCTGAGAAAGTTATTCTCGCCTCCTTGTATCAAAAAGATGTCAGGGAAACGATAAGTTCTCTGGAAAGAGAATTTCCTGGAATCGAATTTATCGGATTCTGGGGTGACATATTTGTAAGAAGCGAATTCAATATTGAGGAAAGGCAGCAACGACTCAACCGGAATCAGTTGCTGGACAATTCTGAATATCGCATTTGTTTGTTTGAGGACCTGTTTGGAGACGTCGATGAAGCATATCGGAGATCACATCTCGTCCAACTCATACTCAAACATAAACCTGACATTATTATTGACTCAATCAACACCGCAACAGCAATAAGCTACCAGGATATTTACACAGCAACTCAAATTGCACATAGGGATTTCAATAAATTAAATGAAAATTTCAATCAAAAAGAAGTTGAAATCATTGAGAAAGAATTAGAAGATTCGAAAAGCTCGATCGAAATACTGATGATTTCACAATATATCCCCCAGCTCATCAGACATGTAATATTATTGAACAAAGCAATTCGGGAAGCCAATACTCGCCTTTATCTGAAAGTAGGCACGACAGGAACTGGTGGAATGGGGCTTAACATACCTTATACCCATGGAGAAGATAAGCCAAGCGCAAAATTAATGTCCAAAACGGCGATGGCTTTTGCACATACGGGTTTGATGTTCCTGATGGCCCGTACACCCACTGAAGCATATCCTGATGCTCCACCGATCATTAAGGAAATAAAACCAGCCGCTATGGTGGGTTATTCAAACATCACTCAGAAAACGGTTTGCCGTCACGGAAAACCTGTTTATATATTCAAGAGCCACAAAGATGCATTGACAGATCAACTCATTTTACAACTTGAAGAAAATATTTTGGAAAAAAAGGAAAAATTAAGAATACCAATTGTTGAGACCGGTGAAAATGGGATATTCACAAAAGGCGAATTTGAAGCGATCACAGCTTTACGCCAAATGGAGTTTATGACTCCCGAAGAAATTGCGCGGGTTGTCGAACTTGAAATTCGCGGTGTTAATACAGGAAAAGATGTACTCGCTGCAATTGATGGAGCGATAATGGGTCCAACCTACCGGGCGGGATATTTGCGCAATCAAGCCATTGAACAGATAGAACGACTTGAAACGCAAACGAAAATACCAAGTGTAGCATTAGGGGAACTGGGTCCACCAGAATTGTCAAAATTACTCTGGGAGTCTTATTTGCTCAAGCAGGTTTATTGCACATTGAAAAATGTATTATTCCAACAAGAAGAAAATAACCCGAGTCAATCACTGGAGAATAATTACGAAAGGACACCTGAAGAAATTTCCATTTCTCTTGAAAATTACCTGGATAAAAATCCAGAAATTTCTGAATTCATCACATCAGTAGGAATACCTGTTTTGTTATCAGATGGAGTAACATTGCTTCGCGGTCAATTTATTCGGATACCAGAACTGCACGGGCGAAAAAGCATAAAAATCACTGAAGGTGATATAGATCGCTGGGCAAATAAAGGTTGGGTTGATTTACGAAAAGAGAATTCTCTTATCTGGCAAAATAGATTTGAGAAAATGCTAAGGGGGAGACAGAGTATGCGCGGAGGGGGGTCAGATGCAATAAACCGGGCTACATATCTTTACAAGGATATAAGAATTGGTGAAATTGTAAGCTGGATTTTCAATAATGAGATAGGCGGGTACCGCTTGATGTAATCCGGTGATTTTCGTATTGTTCTATGGAAAATAACTCAGCAACAGCATTCGCCTCGCCAAACATCGCTTTTATCAAATACTGGGGAAATGCAGATCCGGAATTAAATATCCCTTCAAACGGTTCGATATCAATGAACTTGGGTGGTTTATCAACAAAGACTACCGTCGAATTTATCAGTCAACTTAAAGAAGATGTCCTATTAATTGATGATAAACCTCAAAATGGAGAATCACTTCACCGGGTTAAGAAAGTTCTCAACAAAGTAAGGGATTACTCAGGCACTCAAATTTACGCAGAGGTAAAGAGTCAAAACAATTTTCCAGCAGGTACAGGGATTGCATCGTCGGCATCCGCGTTCGCTGCGCTCAGCTTAGCAGCCACATGTGCCTCTGGTCTTAATTTAATGGAAAGTGAATTATCGCGTTTAGCCCGGTTAGGATCAGGGTCAGCATGCCGGTCAATTCCAGGCGGTTTTGTTGAATGGCAAGCTGGGACCGATGATCAAAGCTCCTATGCTAAATCTATTGCGCCATCAGAACACTGGGACCTTGTCGATTGTATTGCTGTTGTTAGTGAATCTCACAAATCCATAGGATCAAAAGAAGGTCATTTTATTGCGCAATCAAGCCCTTTTCAAGCAACCCGAATCCAAGAAGCACCTGCGCGCATAATTGTTTGCCGGGAGGCGATACTTTCCAAAGATTTTGATCTATTTGCTTCGATTGTTGAACTGGACAGTAACATGATGCATGCAGTAACCATGACTTCTAAGCCCTCCATCATATACTGGCACCCAACCACATTAACAGTAATAAATGAAGTGCGAAAAATGAGAAGGCGTGGGATTCCTGTCTGCTACACCATAGATGCTGGTCCAAATGTCCATGTCCTTTGCCTAGAAGGATCAAAATCCCAAGTTTGCTCGCATCTCGGCAGTATCCCCGGGATACTTGAAATTATTAATTCTTATCCCGGTGGTCCAGCCTATTGTTTAGAACAATCAGAAACCAATAATTAACTAAATAAATGAGTCTTTTTTTCTTTCTTCCTTTAATTCTTAGATTCTGTACCGATTGATACAAGTCTTAGAATTGGGTTAAAAATTGAATGTTTATACCTGTTATCCGATAGTAATCAACGTCGGTCAGGTATAATCACATCGCTTTTCAGATAAGATATTTACGAATAATTTATTCTTACCGGAAAGTAAATTTAAGTCTATAGCGAAGAACTTAAAAACTGCTCGACAAAGGTGATTTGTAAAGAAATTATGTTGCCCATTCAATTGGCTCAGTTTGTATTAGGGATCGCAGTTCTTCTTTTATTGCATGAACTGGGACATTTCATTGCAGCCCGAATGTTAAATGTTGAAGTCGAAGAATTTGGGATTGGTTTCCCTCCCCGCGCGCTGAAACTTTTCAGATATAAAGGCACATTGTATTCACTTAACTGGATTCCCTTGGGTGGTTTTGTTCGACCAAAAGGAGAAAACGACCCATCAATTCCAGGTGGTTTAGCTGCAGCGAGCCCCTGGGTGAGACTTGGAGTTTTATTTGCGGGACCAACAATGAACCTGCTAGTTGGGGTAATTCTTGGAATTTTCCTGTTCTACAGCATTGGTAATCCTGTAACAGATAAAGTCATTATCAGCCACATTGAACCAGATACACCTGCTCAAGAAGCAATGCTGATGGAGGGGGATATATTCATCACCGTAAATGCAGAAAATATTGATAGTTCTCTAAAACTTCAGGAGATAATTTCTGAAAATCTTGGTAAACCAACCGAGTTTGTGATCCAAAGAGGCGATTCCACGATCAAGGTAACCATCACCCCTCGCAGCGAATATCCTGATAACCAGGGTCCAATAGGTGTTGGAATTACCAATCCAACCACACCGGTAAGTATCGGTACTGCAATTACGAGAGGAGTTGGTGCAACATTTGAACAAATTCGGGCACTTTTCCTTCTGCCGGTAAGATTACTTCAAGGTCAAGCTTCGCCTGAGGAAGGCCGGCTGCTGGGTTATAAGGGGATGTTTGATATTTTTCTTTATTTACAGAGCCCTTTATGGTTTTTTATGGCGATTTCAATTTCATTAGGAATTTTAAACCTCTTCCCGATTCCAGCCTTAGACGGCGGGAGGATAGTCTTGATTCTCCCCGAAATCCTTTTTAAGAAACGTATTCCAGCTCAATATGAAAACATGATACATATGGTGGGATTTACACTGTTACTATTTGTTTTGATTTATATTAATGTTCAGGATTTTCTAAACCCGATTCAGCTCCCGTGATTCCTAAATTCTAATAAAAATGACTGACACTCCTGATATACCTATACAACAGATCATTGACGATTTGCTTGATAGGAACTCCCCTTTTCCCGCCAGAAATCTCTATCGACTTTCTGACCTTGAAACAGTTGATCTGGAAAAAATCGCGGCTATTTGGCCTGATTTACCTGTCTGGCGAAAACGCGGTTTGTTAGAAGATATAACAGACTTGAGCGAAAAAGATACTTTGCTCTCCTTCGAAGGGTTTTGTCTTGTTGCAATTAATGATGAGGATGATGAAGTAAGACTGCAGGCAATTAAAGCTCTTCAGATTTATGAAGACACTTCCCTGATCGATAAATTTATAAATCTGCATCTCAAAGATAGGAATGAATACGTTCAGGCTGAGGCGGCTGGAGCCCTTGGCCGCTTTGTTTACCTTGGTGAAATTGAAATATTAGATCAGGAGAAATTAAACGAAATCGAGGAAATCTTGCTTAACACGTGTCACTCAAACCAACCTGTAATTGTTCGCAGGCAGGCACTGGAATCCCTCGGGTATTCAAGTCGCGCTGAAGTAAGGCAATTGATAGAAAACGCATACAATTCAGATCAAAAGGAATGGATTTCAAGCGCCTTATTCGCAATGGGCAGATCCGCTGATGATTGCTGGAACAGCTATGTGCTTAAAATGCTTGATAATAAAATTCCCGTAATCCGATGTGAAGCTGCTAGAGCCGCCGGGGAATTAGAGATCATTGAAGCCGCCCCACTTCTGCTGGAATTAATTGATGATCCTGATGAAGAAACCAGGCTTGTAAGTATTATCGCGTTATCCCAGGTTGGAGGGAATGAATTTCGAGACTTGTTTGAGGATCTTATAAACGAATCTGATACCGAACAATCCATTGAAGCGATAGAAATTGCCCTTGAAAATCTGGCTTTTAATAATAATGCCCAGCTATTCCCCCTTTTTGATTTCCCTGAAGGCAGTTCCGACGAAACTTTCGACGACGAGCATGACCTATACAACGCCTTCCAGGATGATGAAGTTTGAATGATCTTATCCGAATTTTCACAGATAATTTACTGCCAGTTTTCCTCGCTTCCGGCTCTGGTTTTTTACTCTCAAAACTTCTAAAGATAAACCCCCGTCCAATTTCTCAGGCAATACTCTATATTTTCGCACCAAGTTTATTATTCACGTTGCTTACAAACAACGATCTGAATAACAACGATATACTCCGCTCTATGTTGTTCATCGGTTTTACAATATTGATTGTTGGCGCTTTCGCCATAACAATTTCCCGGATATTCAGATTAAACCGAGAATTTTCATCTGGATTATTGTTAACCTCCATGTTTATGAATTCAGGCAATTACGGACTTCCAGTAGTTCTTTTTGCTTTCGGAGAAGCAGCGCTTGGTTATGCAAGTGTTTATTTTGTAACCATGACCATCTTCACGTATACTATTGGAATTTTGATCGCATCAATGGGCACAACTGATATTAAAACCAGTTTTATCAACCTCCTTAAATTACCAACAATCTATGCGGTCGTGATCGCTTTTGTCCTCATCTATACAGGATGGGAAATTCCAGTCTTTCTCGATCGAACAATAACGCTGTTAGGTGATGCTTCAATTCCATCAATGCTTGTGCTTCTTGGTATGCAGTTAGCCAATGTACGTTTACCCGGGATCTCACTACCTTTATTGTTGGCAGTAAGTATAAGATTGATAATCAGCCCTGCAGTTGCGCTTTTATTAACTGTAATCTTTGGTATTTTTGGACCCGCTCGAATGGCATTGATAACAATCGCTGGGATGCCGACAGCCGTGTTTACCACAGTATTATCAACTGAATATGATCTTAATCCCTCCTTTGTCACTGCGGTTGTATTTACTTCCACTCTATTAAGTCCCTTATCATTGACTCCAATTCTTTCGCTTTTAGGGGTATAAACTGTTTCATTTTTAAGGCCGAATAAAACTAGAATATTACAATTCGAAAAAATCAATATTAATTAACCAAAAAAGGAGGGAATATGATAAGAAAGAAAACCCTTCATGCCGTAATCAGCGGTAGGGTGCAAGGAGTTGGATTCCGATTCTTTGTCCAGGGAAAAGCAAATATGCTGGATATTACAGGATGGGTTAGAAATCGATGGGATGGAACAGTGGAGGTGATGGCAAGAGGCGAAGAAAAAAACTTGGAAACTTTCCTTTCGTTGTTAAATAAAGGTCCTGGTGGTGCAAACGTTACCAGTATCGAATTTAAATGGCTTGAAAGCTCAGATGAATATACAGATTTCAGGGTTAGAAGAACAGCAGATTAACCAGCAACATCTTTCACCCGAATCCTAATCCGCGCTCTTTTAGCGACACATGGTCTTTTCCACCAATAATTAAATGATCCAATACCTCTATGTCAAGTATGCTTCCCGCATCTACAATTGACCTGGTGAGGGAAATATCTTCCGTGCTTGGTGTTGGGTCCCCGCTGGGATGGTTATGCACAACGATAATGGCGGCTGCATTAAGTTTGATTGCATCTGAGAATAATTCCGCAACCCTGACCTGAGAAGAATTAACTGAACCGCGGTAAAGTTTTTCCAACTTGATAACCCTGTTCCTTGTATCAAGAATAACCACCCACAATTCCTCTTTCTCGAGATTATACATATTTGGTATCACATAGTCTGCAGCGTCTTTTGGGCTGTGTATTGTATACCTCTCTCCGGTATCGAGAGAGTTTAGCCGGCTAGCAAGTTCCATTGCAGCTTTAATCTGGGCTGCTTTTGCTGGGCCAATTCCCTTTTGCTGGCGAACTTCTTCATAGCCAGCCCTGCGTAAGCCATGTAACCCGTCAAATGTATTTAAGAGACGGCTTCCAATCTGGACAGCATTTTCCCCCTGAATACCTGTCCTAATTAGTATCGCGAGAAGTTCAGCATCTGAGAGGCTCTCAGCACCTTGTTTGGCCAATCTCTCCCGCGGCCTTTCAGATTTTTGTAAATCAGTTATTCGATATCTCATATTTTCATTATTCACAATTCAAGCTTTTTGGAATGAATTTAACCAATTGTCATTCAATATTCCAATCTATGGTTTTTTTACCAATATGTCAATCGCTTAATTAGCTATTTATATAAAGCAGATAAGGTATAAAAATAACCCTGATTCATTTTTTATGTTTGATCAGGGTTATTCATTATATTCCCTACCGTAACATTATTATTGTTTATCTCTTCAATGCATCCCATCCAGCATATTCAGCATTGTCACCTAAACCAGACTCAATCCTTAACAACTGATTGTACTTCGCGACCCGGTCAGACCGTGCAGGAGCGCCTGTTTTAATCTGCCCCATGTTCAGGGCAACCGCTAAATCGGCAATTGTAGTATCCTCTGTTTCGCCGGATCTATGAGAGGTGACAGCCCTCCAACCCGCCCGTTGGCAGATTTCAACAGCTTCAATTGTTTCTGTTAATGATCCAATCTGGTTGAGTTTTACCAGCAGTGCATTCGCAGCCGAATCACGGATCGCACGTTTTACCCGTTCTGGATTAGTAACCAGTAGGTCATCCCCAACAATCTGAATTCTATCTCCCAGTTCAGCGACCATCAATTGCCAACCAGACCAATCGTCTTGAGCCAATCCGTCTTCAATAGATACAATTGGATATTGCTCAATCCAGGATTTCCAGAATGCCACCATTTGCTCACTATTCAGCTTTTTCCCTTCTTTACGTAAATTATAAAGACCGGAATCCTCTTCAAAAAATTCCGAGGCGGCAGGATCAAGCGCAATCGCAACCTGCTCTCCAGCTTTATAACCAGCTTTATCAACTGCTTCCAGGATCACTTCAACTGCTTCTGAATTTGCTTTTAACGCTGGCGCGTATCCGCCTTCATCTCCAACAAGCGCTGTATACCCGCGGTTTTTCAATACCGCTTTCAGAGCATGGTAAATCTCAGCCCCCCAGCGTAGTCCCTCCGCAAACGATTCGGCGCCAAGAGGCATGACCATAAATTCCTGAGCATCTGTAGACTGCCATCCAGTATGGGCGCCGCCATTAAGTATGTTCATCATAGGCACGGGTAAAACATGTGCAAACACACCTCCGATATATCGGTAAAGCGGCAATTCCATTGATTGCGAGGCTGCTTTGGCTACCGCAAGACTGGTGCCCAGTATTGCATTCGCGCCAAGCTTAGATTTATTTGGAGTACCGTCCAATTCCAATAAAGCACTGTCGATACCTTTTTGGTCAACTGCATCCCAACCTATCAAATGATCGGCAATTTTTTCATTAACGTTGGCAACTGCATCCAGCACACCTTTACCTAAGTACCTTTTGCTATCCCCATCCCGGAGTTCAAGCGCTTCATGCACTCCTGTGGACGCTCCAGAAGGTACTGCAGCCCTGCCAACACTGCCATTTAATAGATAGACGTCTACTTCTACCGTTGGATTGCCTCTTGAATCCAGTATTTCCCGCCCAATAATATCTTCAATAATTGAATCCATCTCATACACCTCTATATTAAAATTTTACAATTTCATCCAGTGAATTTCAGGATGTTGTATACCAATTGTATATCTATATCCAAGTATAATCTGCTTTATTCTCTTAATCGTTTATACCCTATCGCATTAATGAATAAATTATTTATTTATAGCATTGCTGATGCTTTCGGTAGAGATTTCTTCCTTGGAAAGACCGCTTTTCTCGCAAACTGCTTTCAAGAACGCAACAAACAATGGGTGCGGTCGATTTGGGCGTGATAAAAATTCGGGGTGAAACTGCGTTCCCAGCATAAATGGATGATCAGATAATTCAGCGATTTCAACCAAAAAATTATCGGGAGAGATTCCCGAAAAAACCATCCCGCCTTTATTGAGAGTATCCCTAAAAGCATTGTTCAGTTCAAAACGATGCCTGTGCCGTTCTTCAACAATATCATTCTGATAGGCGGCAAATGCCTTGGTTCCAGGTTGTAATTTACATGGATATAGTCCTAACCTCATTGTACCGCCCAAATCAGAGATTGACCTTTGGTCAGGCATCAAATCAATAACCGGATACTTTGTTGACCTTTCGAATTCGGTTGAATTAGGTTCTTCGCTGTTCAATATATATCTGGCAAATTCCACAACCATTAACTGCATCCCCAAACACAATCCAAGAAACGGTACTTTCTCCTCACGCGCATACCGGATTGCTTGAATTTTCCCTTCAATCCCACGATCTCCAAAACCTCCGGGGACTATAATCCCATCTGCCTTATCAATATTCTCCCAATTTCTTTTCCTTTCTAATTCAGCAGAGTGAATCCAGATTAGATTAATTTCCACTCCAAGCGCCAGTGCAGCATGTTCTAAAGCCTCCCTTACACTGAAATATGCATCGTGCAGTTCAACATATTTTCCGACTAGAGCAACATTCACCTTTGGTTTTGTTTGCCTGACTCTTATAACCAAACCCTGCCAGTCTTTCCACTCAGGCGCCTGTTTCGGTACTAATCCCAATCTTTCGGTGATAATTTCTCCAACATTACGCTCTTCCAAAAGCAGTGGAACTTCGTAAAGGATTGGTGCCGTCACGAGGGGGATAACCGCCTTTGGTTCCACGTCACAAAATAGGGCAATTTTTTCCCTGACTTCATCGGGTACCTGGTGGTCGGTACGAGCGATGATCATATCAGGCGAGATACCGATAGAACGCAACTCTCGAACTGAATGCTGGGTAGGTTTGGTTTTTAATTCACCCGTCGCTCCAATCCTAGGCAGCCAGGTAACATGTATGTACATACAGTTCTCTCGGCTAAGATCTGTTCTCATCTGTCTTAAAGCTTCCAGAAAAGGCAAAGATTCTATGTCGCCTACAGTGCCACCAATTTCCACCAGGACAATCTCTGCGCCGGTCGTCTTTGCCACCAAACCTATCCTGTGTTTTATCTCATTAGTGATATGAGGGATTACCTGAATGGTGCCTCCCAGGTAATCTCCCCGTCTTTCTTTCGAAATAACCTCCGCATAAACCTGACCCGTTGTTACATTACACACTCGATTTAAGCGGATATCAATAAACCGTTCATAATGCCCTAAATCAAGATCAGTCTCCGCACCATCATCAAGAACAAAAACTTCTCCATGCTGGTAAGGGCTCATCGTACCCGGATCAACATTGATATAAGGGTCTAATTTCTGAACTCCAACCTCAAAACCTCTTTCTTTCAAAATTAGCCCAAGCGCCGCAGAGGTCACCCCTTTTCCAACCGAACTAACTACCCCCCCCGTGACAAAAATATACTTGGTCGACATTCCTTACACCCTATCAACTTACATTGATAAACTGCTAACAGGTTGGAGTTTACTATATTAGTTGACCCCCGTCCACCTCCGTGTTAAACTAAACGATTGTCAAATTGTTAAAATTTTGACATATGCTTGGTAATAAAAGTCAATTAAGACAATTTGAGAATATTTCTTAATGCATAAATACTATTCACTTTCTTGATACAAATTGGTTTGAAGAATCAAATCTGTGACTAAATCCAGAACGCTTACCGATGTTTTTTCCTTTTTGAAAAAAGACGATTGGAAAGATGATCATGAATCTTTTTTTATTGCTGGATTGGGAAACCCAGGCAAGGAATATGAAAATAACCGCCATAACATCGGATTCATGGCTTTAAATAGGTTCGTAAAAAAATATGGTGAAACTTTTTCTAAATATGAAAAAAAAGGATTGATTGCGAAATTTCAAGTTGAGAATAACCGGTTGATACTAGTAAAACCGCAAACATTCATGAACCTTTCCGGACAGGCAATCGGGCCTCTCGTCAGGTATTACAAAATTCCTCTGGATAACGTATTAATTACCTATGATGATATAGATTTGCCTTTTGGCGCTATCAGAATCCGTCCTTCAGGAGGCGCTGGTGGTCACAAAGGTCTTTCTTCAGTGATTAACAAATTGGGTACGAACAATTTTCCTCGAATGCGTCTTGGAATAGGTCGTCCCCCGGGAAATCAAAACGCTGCCAACTATGTTCTGAAAAATTTTTCACCTTCTGAAACAGACACACTTGAAATAGTCCTTGAAAATTCATGTGAAGCAATGCAAGTATTCCTGAGGGATGGCATTGAAGCTGCCATGAATAAATTCAATACATCAGTTGTATTGTGAAAACTCCATGAATATTGATACTTTGATAGATTGCTTAACAGACAATCTTGAACCTATTCCAGAATTGATCCAAGCCCGTAAGCTGTCCCAATCTTTGGATTTAAGGCGTTCAGCCCACCTTCCAATTCTCGCAGCTATTCGCAATAAATTGAATTTACCGATATTGTTAATTACCGACCGGTCAGACCGGGCTTTGATGCTGTTCGAAGAGCTCAAGTTCTGGGCTCCAAAAGTAGATTTGTTGTATTTCCCTGAGCCAGAACCATTATTTTATGAAAATGCTGCCTGGAGTGAGCTAACCCGGCAGGACCGTCTAAAAGTATTGGATACATTGGTCAAGCTTAATTATTCGGATGGTGATTGCATCAGCAGTTCCCCGATAATCATCGCTCCGGCAAGATCATTAATGGTAAAAACCCTCCCTAAATCTGAATATATCAGAAATGTAAAAATATTAAAAACAGGGCTGACCATCCATCTGGATGAACTTGTCAGGCATTGCCTACTACTGGGTTATTCAGCAACGAACATAGTCGTTTCACCCGGTCAATACGCACGCAGAGGAGGAATAATTGACATATGGGTACCAGCAGGACCTCTTCCTGCAAGGATTGAATTTTATGGAAATGAGGTTGAAACTATCAGGTATTTCAACCCTGCAACCCAAAGGACCGAGAAAGACTCGGTAGGGAAGAAAAACCAGATTTTAAGGATAACACCAGCGCGCGAATTTATTTGCCCTCCTTCTGATGATTTTTACTCAAACAATTCTGAATGTTCAGAATTCGTTCTGCCACTGGTGCATCAGGACGCGGAGAGCATCTTCGAATACCTCCCGCAAAAAGGACTTGTTTTTCTTGATGATCCACAGGCAATTATGGATGCCTGTTTTGAAATTGAAGAACAGGCAGTCGCAATTCGTGAAGAAAATATTGAGACAGGAATCCTTGCTAATGATTTTCCAGTCCCATATATTGGTTGGTCCGAAATCCAGGACTTAATGAGCTTCTACAATACTATCATTCTTGGTGCTTCTTCCATTATCGAGATTCAATCCCTAAGTGATAACGAGCATCAAGTCGATAATCAAATAAAGACATTTTCAGATAAATTTACTCCCAACCAACGGTTTGGAGGTCGTCTGAAAACCATGATGGAATATATACTGGAAAAGAATAAAGAAGGGGATATGCTCGTTATTGTTTCCAGACAATGCGCGAGACTTGAGGGGCTCTGGAGCGAATACCATACTAACAGAAATAATAAACCAGCATTTATTGAAGGCAGCCTGACGGAAGGTTGGACGTTTACACATTCCGATTGCCCTCGTATTCAGCTTCTAACAGATGGGGAGATTTTTGGCTGGAGGCGGCCAGAGATCCGCCAAAGAGCGCATCCAATCGCAGAACCACCAGAATCCACATATGCCAACCTCACCAAAGGCGATTGGGTAGTTCATATCGATCATGGTATTGGTCGATACAAAGGGCTTGTTGAAAGAACAGTCGAAGGTCTTGAGCGAGAGTATCTCTGTATTGAATACGCAGATGAATCAAATTTATTTGTACCGGTTTATCAAGCTGACCGCGTAACCAAATATATTGGTCCAGACAGTCGCAAACCAAATCCAAGTCGTCTGGGTGGAACAGAGTGGCAAACCACAAAAGCAACTGTTAAAGATGCGGTAAAAAAGGTTGCAGAAGATTTACTCACTCTTTATGCAAAAAGAAATACAGTAAACGGATTCGCATTCAGTGAAGACTCACCCTGGCAGCATGAATTAGAGGCGAGTTTTCCTTACATTGAAACAAAGGACCAAATAAGAGTATTAGAAGAAGTCAAAACTGATATGCAAACCGCACGTCCAATGGACCGACTAGTTTGCGGAGATGTTGGGTACGGTAAAACTGAGGTGGCTCTTCGGGCAGCGTTTAAAGCTGTTCTCGATGGAAAACAGGTCGCTATATTAGTTCCAACAACTATTCTAGCCCAGCAACATTACAACACTTTCAAACAACGATTATCCGCATATCCAGTTGAAGTTGAAATGCTGTCCCGCTTCCGGACCATTTCGCAACAGAGAGAGATTCTTTCAAAATTGAAATCGGGATTTGTTGATATTGTTATCGGGACTCACCGCTTACTTTCCCAAGATGTATCCTTTAAAGACCTGGGATTATTGATAATAGATGAAGAACAACGATTTGGAGTGACCCATAAAGAAACTCTCAAAAAAATGCGTACAGAAGTAGATGTGCTAACTTTAACCGCAACTCCAATCCCGCGCACATTATATATGGCGCTTAGCGGAATTCGCGACATATCAACGATTAATACCCCTCCCGAAGAGCGACTCCCAATTACTACTCATGTGGGACCGTATTCAAAGCATATCGTTCGACAAGCAGTGCTTAGAGAATTAGAGCGCGGCGGACAGGTCTTTTTCGTTCATAACCGAGTACAAACCATAGGAGCAGTAGAGAACCATTTGAGAAAAACCATACCGGAAGCTCGAATTGGGATTGCCCACGGGCAAATGCAGGAGGAGGAACTCTCAAAACGAATGCAGCAGTTCTCCGATGGTGAAATCGATATTCTTCTCAGCACTTCCATCATCGAATCTGGTCTCGATATTCCAAACGCAAACACATTGATTGTGGACAGAGCGGACACTTTTGGCCTCTCACAGCTTTACCAATTACGGGGGAGAGTGGGAAGGGGCGCACAGCGAGCATACGCCTACTTTTTTAGACACTCACGAAAACCGGTTTCCGGAGAAGGTAGACTCCGATTAGAGACCATTGCAGAAAATACACAACTTGGAGCTGGAATCTCTATCGCAATGCGAGATCTAGAAATTCGCGGGGCAGGCGATATCCTGGGTATTCGCCAGCACGGTCACATAGCTGCTGTAGGATTTAATTTATACACACGTCTACTTGCGGACGCAGTCAGGCGTATTCGTACTGGTAGAGATATTCCTCCAAATCTGGAAAATACAATTCAAGAAACAAGGATTTTTTCAAGCAATGTGGATTTGCCATTACCAATTAGTATCCCGGAAGATTATGTGCCCGACAAGACAGTTCGACTTGGGCTGTATCGCCGTCTCGCTGAACTCAGATCAATCAACGACGCGGAAGTCATGCGAGAAGAATTCATCGACCGCTTTGGGGCACCTCCAGAGCTTGTCAAGAATCTATTCTTTCAAATTGAAATTAAACTGATAAGTGAACAAATTGGATTTTCATCAATCACAACTGAAAACGGCCAAATCGTGATGCGATTTCCGGATAATGAAGTACCAGAGAATCTGCCAGAACTTGGAAATCGGGTTCGGGTAGGTAAAACTGCATTGTGGATGCCGTATGATACAAAAATGGACTGGCAGCATGTTCTTCAACAGACATTGTTACTTATAGGTAAGACCCATACTCACAATTACCATTAATCGATTTATAAAACCAATCCATCTTATTTTTTTTAAGAAAACAAATTGATGTTTCCAACTGGCATACCATTTTCGAAAAGAGCTTTTGACCTGATATTTTCTCTTATTGGCTTGATCTTAGTATCCCCAATCCTTATGATCATCTCAATTCTTCTGTGGCTCAAAATAGGAGCTCCAATTATGTTCAGACAGGAACGACCCGGCTATTTGGAAAAACCATTCTGGATATTCAAGTTTAGAACTATGTCCGATAAACGCGATAAACATGGTAATTTACTACCGGACAAATACCGCATCACTTCATTTGGAAAATTCTTGCGAACTTTTAGCCTGGATGAACTCCCGGAACTAATAAATATCCTACGGGGCGATATGAGTTTTGTAGGACCGAGACCGCTTTTGATGGAATACCTGGACAGATATTCAGTAGCACAAAGGAGGCGGCATGAAGTGTTACCAGGAATTACAGGCTGGGCCCAGATTAACGGCAGGAATGTACTATCCTGGGAGGATAAATTTCGTTTCGATGTATGGTACGTCGACAATTGGTCTCTCAGGCTGGATTTTAAAATTATTGTTATAACAATATGGAAGGTAATAAAAAGAGAGGGAATCAGCCAACCTGGACACGCAACTGCAGAAAAATTTATGGGAAATAACAAAATTGACTGAAAATAGCAGGAATGTAAATTCGTAAAGTAATTATGCTATACTCCAGCGAAATGCATACAGATGCAGGACTATACAGACAGTTACTGCGTATCCGCCGTTTTGAAGAAACGGTGTCCGAGCAGTTCTCCAAAGGGGTATTCTTCGGAACAACCCACTCTTGTATTGGGCAGGAAGCAAATGCTGTTGGGGTGATTGCAAATATTGATAAGGATGATATCGTCGTAAGCAATCACCGCAGTCACGGACATTTCATTGCGTATGGGGGAGATGTTCGTTCACTCTTTGCTGAATTAATGGGAAGATCGACCGGAATAGTTGCCGGAAGGGGAGGATCGCAACATTTATACTGGAAGAATTTTTATTCAAATGGTATCCAAGGAGGGATAACCCCTATTGCTACAGGTATGGCATTAGCTGAAAAATATAAAGAGAACAACTCGATTGTTCTCGTTTTCATTGGAGATGGAACTCTCGGAGAAGGAGTGCTATACGAGTCATTGAACATGGCTTCACTGTGGAGTGCACCCATCCTTTTTATACTTGAGAACAACCAAATTGCCCAAACTACTCCGATCCAACAGGCAGTAGCAGGCGATATTGGGTTACGGTTTAAATCTTTTGGCATCCGTGTGGTAGACATTGATTCAAGCGATGTAAAAACGATACTGGATGCTGCTCATAAACAAATAACAAGGGTGAGATTGAAAAGAGCTCCAGCTGCATTAATCATCCACACATGCAGATTTGGGCCCCATTCAAAAGGTGATGATACCCGTGACATATCAGAAATAGTGAATATGCGCAGCGCCCGTGATCCGGTGATGATCCAGGCTGACCGCCTGGAGAACGACCTGAAAGTATCTATAGAGAATGAAGTTAATGAAGAAATTCAAAACGCATATAATCTCGCTTTAAATGATCCATTCCCAAACCCTGAAGATGTGTTTGCCTTGTAATCCGATTAATTACCAGCACCTGCACAATCCTTTGCGGTATTTTCATTATTGAAAACACAAATTATATTAACTCCGTTGCAATGACAACCGTTCTAGAAGCTCTGAACCAATCACTCCATAATTTGCTTGCAGAAGACAAGCGAATTATCGTTCTCGGTGAGGATATACTCGACCCATATGGTGGCGCATTTAAAGTAACCCGTGGGTTATCAGAAAAATATCCTGATCAGGTAATTACAACACCGATTTCCGAAGCCGGTATTGTTGGAATTGGAACTGGTTTGGCGCTGCGAGGATTGCTCCCGGTTGTTGAAATAATGTTTGGAGATTTTATTACACTAATCACCGACCAAGTTGTCAACCACGCAGTTAAATTCCGCTGGATGTATAACGACCAGGTGAAAGTACCTCTTGTTATCCGCACTCCTATGGGCGGGAGACGAGGGTATGGTCCGACTCACAGCCAGACTCTTGAAAAACTTTTCCTGGGGGTGCCTGGGTTAAATGTGCTCGCCCCTTGTTCAATTGATGCACCTGGAGAATTATTAGCCCATGCGATTAAAGACTTTGAAGATCCAGTGCTATTTGTGGAAAATAAGTTGCTATACCTGCAGCCAGTTCGATCAATAACAGAAGAAGGCGATTACAGTATAAAATCTCACATTCAAGAAAACAAATCTCATCCTGAATTGAATCCAGATGATGGAACAACTTCAGAATACAATCCGTCCACATATTTGGTAAAGATAAGGGATGCGCCAAAACCTACGTTGTCTATCGCTGCATATGGCTATATGGCAGAATTTGCGCTTAGAGCGATCCATGAACTAGCATATAAATACGAACTCTTCTGCGAGGTTGTCATTCCAACCCAACTGGCTCCCTGGAATTTAAAACCTATTCTCTCCAGCTGCAATAAAACCGGGAAACTACTTGTCATTGAAGAGGGAACATTAAGCCTAGGTTGGGGCGCTGAAATTGTTTCCCGGGTGAGTGAAGCTCTTATCTCCAAACTTACCTCACTGCGCAGGTTAGCGGCGCTGGAATATCCAATACCAGGAAGCGAACCCCTCGAATCAACACTGCTGCCAGGATTGGAAAATATAATAATGGCTGCTCTTGAGATGACCTGAAACGATGATAAAAATTAATAAAAGGAATACATAGGTGGAAGAAGTATCAATAATTTCTATCCCTTTGTTAAACCCAAATGAACGTGAAGTATCTATAACTGCCATTCATATAAAAGAAGGTCAGCACGTTCAATCCGGACAACTAATATGCACTATTGAAACCACAAAATCCACAGCGGATATTGAAGCTGATCAAAATGGGTTTATACTAAATTTTCAATTTGGTATAGGGGATACCGCCTCGGCTGGAGATATTTTATGTTACATTGCAGACAATCCTGATTGGAATCCTGAAACCGACGAAGCATCAAAAGTCCATATGTTTTCAAATGGTGAAGTAATTGACTTCGATTTCAGTATTCCTGATGGATTGAAAATTACCATACCGGCTCTTGAAACAGCAAAAGCAAACAAAATTAACCTCAAAAACCTCCCAAGAGACCAACTGATAACACGAGAATTCTTAACAGAAAAATTCCAGGTTCATGAACATTCCTTGGATAATTATGAAAAAGGAATGAAATTGATTTCTCAATTAAGTATTCCAGAAGGTGATGGCATAAATTCCATTATTATTTATGGTGGCGGTGGCCTCGGAAAAACCCTGATAGAACTTCTCCAAGCAATGGGTGGATATTCGCTTATAGGAATCATCGATGATGGAATTGAACCAGGAACAAAAATATTGAACATTCCTGTCTTAGGAAGCAAAGAACATTTAGATGAACTCCATAAAAGAGGAATTACCCAAGCTATAAATGCTGTTGGAGGAATTGGGGAAGTATCCGTTCGATCCAGGGTATTCAAGACTCTAATCAATTCGCACTATTCATTTCCATCTGTTACCCATCCTACAGCATTTATTGAAAAAAGCGCAATAATCGCATCCGGTGTTCAGGTTTTTGCAAAAGCATATATTGGTACAGATGTGCAAATTGGGTTCGGATGCATTGTAAATACCGGTTCTATCGTTTCACATGATTGTATATTGGGGGAACAGGTTAATATCTCTCCAGGAACTACTTTAGCTGGTGAAGTAATCGTAGGCAATCAGGTTCTGATTGGAATGGGAGTGACAGTGAACCTTGGCATACAAATAGGAGAATTTGCGCGTATCGGAAATGGATCCACAATCAAGGCCAATGTTCCCACGAAAACAATCGTAAAAGCTGGAACCACCTGGCCGGATTTTTAGTATGCAATTGTTCAATTCCATCGTTCTGGAGTAAATAATGATTCAGAAAAAAGATATTCCGATGTCCTCACCGGATATTTCCGATGCAGAAAGGAAAGCGGTTAATTCAGTACTCCAGACGCCATATTTAAGTATGGGGAAAGAAATTGAAGAATTCGAAAAAGAATTCCGAAATTTCACGGGATTAAAGAATGCAATAGGAGTGAGCTCTGGAACTGCGGGCCTGCATTTATGTATCCGGGCAGCAAATGTTTCTGAGGATGATCTTGTTATTACGACGCCGTTCTCTTTCGTCGCATCCACAAACGTAATTCTCTATGAAAAGGCGCATCCGATTTTTGTGGACATTGAGTACAAGACCGGAAACATTGACATGAATATTGTGGAAGAAATTCTGAAAGAATATATTAAGAATGGTTTTATTTCCGATCATTGGCTTCCCAGAAATGGCTGGAATGTTAAAGGGGAACTCCGGGCAATTCTGGTTGTAGATGTTTTCGGACAACCAGCAGAATATGATCGATTGAAGGGTTTCACTAAAAATAGTGGTATAAAAATTATTGAAGACTCATGTGAAGCTCTTGGAGCTGAATATAAGAATCAAAAAGCTGGCACCCTGGGAAACTTTGGGGTATTCGGATTCTATCCCAACAAACAAATCACAACTGGAGAGGGCGGAGTAATCGTTACAAACGAAAATGACAGCGCAACACTTATGCGTGCGCTACGCAACCAAGGAAGGGCGGAAGGGGACAAATGGTTAAACCACAAGTATCTCGGGTACAACTATCGTTTGGACGAGATGAGCGCTGCACTCGGACGAATTCAGGTCACTAGATTGAATGAACTGCTTGAAAAGCGCGAACGAGTATCGAACTGGTACAACCACAGGCTTGCAGAAATAGAGGGGATTGAAACTCCATTTTTAGCGCCATACACAACTCGCGCCAGCTGGTTCGTTTACGTAATTCGAGTAGATAGGAGAATTAATCGCGAATTACTTTCAAGTGAGCTGAGAAAACGCGGCATCCCCTCTCGACCATACTTCATTCCCATCCATCTGCAACCCTATATGGTTGAGCATTATGGATACAGACTAGGGGATTTCCCAATAACTGAAGATATTGGGAATCGATCCCTTGCCCTTCCATTTTCTTCAACAATGGAAGAACATGATGTTGAATATGTCTGTTCAGCCTTGAAAAAAATTATCTCAGTTAGTTAACTTTGAATTCCTGAAAATACGAATAATTCCCCCAAAAAACCTGGTCCGAGATTATCAATCCATCAATAAGGAATCAGGTATTGCTACATATAATTATTGGAATATCCACTTTCAGCTCTCCGGAAAGATTATTTCCTCCTTTCCGGCTAATTTCTCTTGAATTATTTGAACGACTATATCCAGGTGGCGGGCTTTATGAACAAAATCCAGATCATCTGTTCTGATCGTCAACACCGGGCAAACATCAAAAGTCTCCAGCCAGTCCTGGTAATAAGTCTCCAACAAAGATAAATATTCTTCTGTAATCCCACCTTCAATATCGCGCCCTCGTTTCCGGATACGCTCCAATAGCACTGAAACAGCTGCATTTAAATAAATAAGTAAATCCGGAGCCGGGAGATTGTTTACAACAAGGTCAAATATCCGCCGGTAGGAATAATAATCACGCTCATTAATATTCCCGAGATGATGTAACGCCCTGGCAAAGATATGAGCGTCTTCATAAATACTTCGATCCAAAATTGCTGATTGCGGTGACCTGGCTAATTCGAGGTATTGTTCCGCACGGTGCCCGAGGAAAAATACCTGCAGATGAAATGACCAGCCTTTCATATCCCTGTAAAAATCTGATAAATAGGGGTTATCAGCAACTGACTCGAATGCTGTCCGCCAATTCATCCGCATACCCAGACGTTCAGTTAGCGATGTTTTTCCTGCTCCAATATTTCCAGCAACAAGAATTAACCTTTTTGTCATCGAGAATTATTAAAGTTATGCATGATCGATCAAGCCATAAGGCAATTTTTCGAAACAATTTAACACTCGCTGTAACCGCAGGAATAACATTTACAGCAGCCCTCTTCGTTCACCAACGCAGCCTGACCACAATCCGGGCATAAATCGCCTATTCTGAATTGGTTAACTACATCCTCCTCTTGAGTTACTGTCAGGGCAGTCTCGGTTCGCAGACGGTCACCGTTGCCTTTTTTCTCAATTTCCTTTTCATTCTTCTCGGTTGCCCTAGATAAATTCTCATTTTGTTCAAGATATTCCGCAATAGTTCTGGCAACTCCGTCTGGTAATGAACGAACTCTATTCGGTCCAAACCCAAGAGAACGTCCACCACCGATCCCTGATAACTGCCTCCATACTTCTTTTAGCCTCTCGCGTGGCTGTATTGGTGAAGTCAAACGGAGTATATATGAAATTAACCTGCCGATCGCTTCAGAGACTGCAGCTGTATCTGAGCCTGCTTTTGCGGTATTTATAAATACTTCAAATGGCTGGTTCTCTCCATTTTCATTTATTGTTACGAACGCTTTTCCCAATGGTGTGCTGACATTGTATGTTTGACCACGAAGTTGTCTTGGTCGCGGCTTCTTAATATCATGCCAGGTTTCCTGATCTGCATCAGATGAAATATATGCCAGTTTATTGGTGGCGCTTTTCTTCTCGGATGTTGATTTTGTTTCAAGAACAACCTTCTTCCTTGTGCCCGTCACATAAACTGTAATCCCTTTACATCCCAACTCCCAAGCCAGATTATATGCATGCGCGACATCTTCAACCTTAGCATCCTCTGGGAAATTGATTGTCTTTGAAAGCGAATTGTCAACAAAAGCCTGCAGTGCAGCCTGCATCCGGATATGTTCTTCAGCGGGTATATCCTGTGACACAACAAAAGTATTTCTAATATGCTCTGGTACCTCCATAATATCTTGGCAGCTTCCAGTTTCCAGAATCTGAGAGATTATTCTATCGCGCCTCTCTTTAGGTAAGTTTTCATCCTTGAGTGCCTTATCAAACAAAGGGCTTGTATAAGTAAGCTTCAAATCATTACCATTGTCTTCAACATGCCGGAAATAAGCTAATGCAAAAATGGGTTCACAGCCATACCCTTCACAACCCGCGACAGTCGCAATAGTTCCTGTAGGAGCTATTGTCGTTTGGGCAGAATTCCGAATGCCATGTCGAGATATGCCATCCACAACTTTACCCCAGTCCAGAGCTGGTCTGTCGAAATCATTTTCATAAGGTATAAGCGGAGATGGCGGTTGCCAAACCATATTTGCCGGGTCATAAATGCTTCCGTTAATCATAGGAAAAGGCCCCCTCTTTTCGGCCAGATCAATACTGGTTAACATCGTATGGTATCGGACAAATTCCATCACCTGCGAGGCAAATTCTTGCCCCTCATCAGAACCATACTGGATTCCCGCGTGGTACATTAAATCACCCAACCCCATAATTCCCAATCCAATTCTGCGGTTTCGAAATGCCGCTTCCTCTAATTGAGGCACTGCCGGTACGTATGTATTCGCTTCTACCACATCATCCAGGAAAATTGTCGCCAGTTCAACACTTGATTGTAGCTTTTCCCAATCCACACGCCCATCGCTCTCAAAGTGTTGAGCAAGGTTGACAGAACCCAGACAGCAGTTTTCATAAGGACCCAGCCACTGTTCACCGCAAGGATTTGTTGCTTCAAGCTGGTAAAGTTGAGGTACAGGGTTATCTTTGTTCGCAGTGTCAAGGAACAATACTCCTGGTTCCCCGTTATTGTGAGCATGACGCACTATCTTTTCGAATAAGTCCAGAGCTTTGACGGTTTTATACTCCTTAATGGGTATTCCAGCTGCCTCTGCCTGTTCCAGTGTTCCTTCGAAACCCTTGTATTCGATTGATTCAACATCAGGAAATCGCAAGAGCCACATTGCATCATCTCTCACCGCTTGCATAAATGCATCAGTAATCCCAACAGAGATATTAAAATTTGTTATTGCGTATTCATTGCTTTTGCATGAGATGAACTCTTCAATGTCGGGATGATCAACACGCAGGACAGCCATATTTGCACCCCTGCGAGTACCTCCCTGAGCTATCTCACCGAAAGCCACATCATAAACTCGCAAAAATCCCACTGGTCCGGTTGCATGGCCAGCTGACGTTTTCACCAGAGTCCCTTTCGGTCTTAATCTTGAAAATGAAAATCCATTCCCCCCTCCGGTTTGTTGTATTAAAGCTGCATCTCTTAACGTTTGGAATATGCCAGCTGAATCGCGCCCCATATCATCACTTACAGGTAAAACAAAACAGGCAGCCAGCTGTCCCAATGGGGTGCCTGCGCCAGTAAAAGTTGGGGAGTTTGGAAAAAATCGTTTCTGAGAAAGCAATTCATAGAATTCCTTTGCCCGCTGCAGTACTTCCTTTTCCCAATTTGATTCCTTTAAAGCAATATGGTATGCAATCCGCCAAAACATTTCTTCAATGGATTCGATTGGTTTACCATCCTTACCGCGTCGTAGATATCTTTTTTCTAGAACTTTCTTTGAATTTTCCGAAAGCACAACCGATGTGATACCACCAGGTAAAGGAGGAGTGCTACTCAGTCCCGATTTCCGCTTGCGAGTTGTAGTTTCTGATATCATGATACCTTTCCCTTTACAACGATAAATTTATCAAGGAAACACATACCGGCTGAGGTTGAAATATTTTACACAGACGTACGAATTCAACTTAAAAGAAGCCGGTCGATTTCGTTGCGCACTGCATGTAAATCATCCAAACCGAGATATACGATGGCGAATCGAATATAAGCGACCTGGTCTAATTTTTTCAATCCTTCAATTACCATATCGCCTACAATCCTGGAAGACACTTCAGCTTTACCCATTGCTTGAAGTTTGGATTCAATCTCACCCACTAACCGGTCAATATCTTCGGCGGGAACCGGCCGCTTAACGCATGCGATCCGAATTCCTCGAATGAGTTTATCCTGATCAAATCTTTCGCGAGTGCCATCTAGTTTCACAATTAAGGGCGTTGCTAGAATTGGTCGTTCGTAAGTGCTGTAGCGTTGTCCACAATTTTCACATTCCCGGCGGCGGCGTATTCCCCCTCTTGAATCATGAGAAGTATCAACTACCCGGGATCTTTGCTCATTGCAAAATGGACAGCGCATCAGACTCCTTTGGCTTAGAACAAATGTCCCCGCCACCAATAGGGGTTTCCCTGTGGAATCCCCATATCTACGGGTGGAAGGGTCTTGCATTCTAGCACATCTGTGCAGTCATGACAAGCGAATTGCACAATCTTTACCTTAAAATTTCTTTTTCTTTAAGAGTATTAAGTTACGAGCTTAAAGAAGATGATTATTTACCGGCATTCCTTCATGCCAGGTCCATAAATTAACCACTGGACCCGGTATGAAGGTTGCCATTTCCTGGCGCGAAGGCATATGCAAGGAAAAACAAATATCTGGCTGACAGACGTTTGACAGGACTACGAGAAAATGGTTTCGCATCGAACTTTCAATATCAGGAGGAAGTTTGATATCAAATTTATTCGGTGTCAAACGATTGATATATCTTATATTGCGCATAAACCTGTAAATAGCAATTCCTCAGAATCCGTAAAATTCCATTTTCACACTAAGATAGAGACCGTCTACTCAAAATCCTTTCCGTTATAACGATCGCTATTCCGGATAAAGGCTGGAATATCGAAATCTTCTAAATCATAACGACGAGGTTGGTATGTGTTGGTATCTTTACGGAATCGTTGTTCACCTTCATCAGATTCAACTGTCGGCTCAACAGCAGCATTTTCGCCGAGTGTAGGTTCAATCACTCTACGGGTAGCACCCGGTCGCTCAAATCCGGTAGCAATCACAGTAATCCGAACCGAATCTTTCATTTCCGAATCAATGACAGCACCAAAAATGAGATTTACATCAGGATGAGCAGTTTCCTTAATTATGGCAGCTGCCTGGTTTACATCATGCAGCCTTAACTCAGGGCCTCCGGTTACATTAAATAAAACACCTCTGGCACCGTCAATTGTAATGTCCAGCAGTTGATTTGAAATGGCTTGTTCGGCTGCAATGCGGGCAGCATCCTCACCGCTTGCATTACCGACTGCCATTAACGCTGCACCGCCCTCAGACATAATTGTACGTACATCAGCAAAATCCAGGTTGATCAATCCAGGGATCGTAATCAATTCAGAAATTCCCTGCACTCCCTGTCTGAGAACATCATCTGCCATCCGAAACGCTTGCTGGAGGTTATATCGCTTATCCACAATCTGGAGGAGCCGGTCATTGGGGATCACGATAAGAGTATCAGCCTGTTCTTTTAACTTGATAATACCCGTTTCAGCCGCCTGATTACGGCGAGCTCCTTCAAAAGTAAAAGGTCGAGTGACCACTCCAATAGTCAGCGCACCCAGTTCCTTTGCAATCTGAGCAACAACCGGTGAACCGCCTGTTCCAGTCCCTCCACCCATACCCCCGGTGATAAAGACCATATCTGACCCCTTAAGCACCTCATACAGGTCTTCAGCGGATTCTTCAGTAGCTTTCCGGCCGATCTCCGGGTCTCCTCCTGACCCCAAGCCTCTGGTTAGTTTTGAACCAATCCGGACCCGAGTTTGTGCTTTTGACAATAGCAAAGCCTGTGCATCCGTATTGACCGCCACGAATTCAACGCCTTGCATGCCCTCATCTATCATCCGGTCGACTGCATTACAGCCTCCACCTCCAATTCCAATAACCTTGATGCGAGCGAACGATTCAACGTTGTTAGGGTTTGATACCATTTGATTTGACATAACTTCCTCCTCTCTCAATTTCTACCGAATTTTTGTATAATTCAAATAATCAAATAATGCCTTTCAGGGCAACATCCTTTCAAAAATTTTCTTTACTGTTATCCAATCAAAGCGAAAACCCTGTACCGGTTTTAATGAGTGTCTTCCATTCCTCCCCGGATCACCAACCAATTCCCGCATTAGAAGAGCCCACCTCAGAAGTCCGACACTGGTTGTATAGGCTGGGGAGGATAATTCATCAACCATGCCAAGAATATTCCCCGGCAGTCCAATCCGAACAGGTAATCCCAACACTTTACTGGCAACCTCACTGGTACCTCCCAACAGGCTGGATCCGCCAGTAAGCACCATCCCCGCGGGAAACAAACCATCATAACCGGACCTTTTTATTTCCTGATAAACCATGCTGAATATTTCCTCAACACGGGCAGAAATAATGTGCACTAAATCACCCATAGCAACTTGTTGAGGTTCATTTTCACCTATCATCTGGATATGAAAATATTGATTTGGATTCGTCAGGCTGCTGAGTGCGTTACCATGCTGAAGCTTCACCTCCTCAGCCTGGGACATGGGTATCCGCAATCCGTGAGCGATATCCGATGTTATGTGATTTCCTCCAACTGGTAATACCGCTGTATGCCATACATTACCATCCACAAAAATTGCGAGATCAGTAGTGCCACCGCCAATATCACATACAATCGCACCCATTTCCCTCTCAGTTTCAGTAAGTACTTCTTCAGCAGCAGCCAGTGGATTTAATACAAACTGGGAAATTTCGATTCCAGTATCTTCGACACATTGTCTCAAATTTTCAACGCTTGCAGCGCTTGCAGTTATAATATGAGTTTCGACTTCCAAACGATAGGCATGCATATCAATCGGCGATTTAATACCCTCCTGCCCGTCCAGATTGAATCCGCGCTGGATTACTTGGACCACTTCCTGATCATGAGAAAAAGGAATTGCTCTTGCCGAATCTACCGCACGGATCACATCATACTTGTCTACTATGCCGTTTGCCACCCCCACTGCGCCGCGATTGTTTACTGAAGAAACTTTGTAACCAGCTAAACTCACCAATGCTGAAGAAATTTCCAACTCGGACTCGCGTTCAGCCTTTTCAATAGAGTGCATAATTGCTCTGGAAGAAGCTTCCAGGTCCACAACCACACCTTTTCGCAATCCCTGAGAATTTTCAATACCGGTGCCAAGTATACGTAACTGCCCGGGTGATTCCTCTTTCGCGACAAGGGTACATATTTTCGTTGTTCCAACATCAATTCCTACCACAACTCTATCATCCATCATGCACTCTCACTCTTTCCATTATTCATCCAACCGATAGTAAGGATTGTGCGGATATTCCACACTAATAAATTCTGGTTTTAAACCCTCATTTTTCAGATATGTGAACAATGCCTTATAAACATTGATTTTTATCTCAATACTCTCTGAATCCCCAAAATAAACCTCCCATCCACGTTCATCTTCCCACATAAGACCATGAACCTCATCATAGAGAAGCTCTGCACGCTCAGGGACATAATTGCTGAGCAACAGAACTGCAGATAAGAAATCTGGTGAGAGCAAAATGCCACTTCCATCCATGCCTGTGTTTAGAGTTTCGAAGGATAACTCTGACGAATTCTGGTCAAATAAATTCGAACTGGTAGCAGCTCTGGCGTTCTTATATACCTCCGAAGGGTTCGTATTGGATTTGACAATCGGAAATTGGTTGATATCTAAACTTTCATCTCGAAGCTGATACGCCGAACCATCCTCTGCAATCAACATATTCAAACCGTTGTAATCCCAAACAAGAACAGGTGCTTTCTCCTCAACCTGGATTTTCAAAGTATTGGGAAACTCAACCTGAACAGAAACATCTGAAAACTCAGGAAATGAATCTGAAAGATCTTTTTTAATGGATATTGGATTTAGAGTGAACACCGGCTTACCTCGAACAGCAAGAAATGAATTAACCTCTCTGCTTGTAACATGCTTCAGTCCAGATAATTCAGCGATATCCATTACGTATTCTTCAGAATTCCAGAATTCATACAGCAAATAGCCAGATAACAAAACCAAAATAAATGAAAATAAGCGCCATCCAATTTGGATTTGTGGAATCGATGGAAGTCTAATCTCCGCTCCGGGTACGTTCAAGGGGATATCAATCCGCCGGCGGCTTCGATTAAACGCTTTTTGAGTACCTGCAATAACACCTGTGGTCATCCCTCGAACCATAACTGGCGGGAGGCTGGATTCCAATCCGGCAGATTTCCGGCGGGACATAGAGGCGGTTCTTTTACGAGATTTTCTATTCTTGATTACCCGTTTAGATGCTAACCGGGAAGATGAACGCTGACTCCGTTCCCAGATCATTTTTCTCCTCTGTATTCCCGTGTGATTCCATCCCTCTCCGACTTTCTTTCCAGTGCAAGCTCAACCAATCTGTCCAGAAGTTCCGAATAGGGTAGCTCACTTGCTTCCCATAACTTAGGATACATACTTATCTTTGTAAAACCAGGGATGGTATTTAATTCGTTCAAGTAAACGCCGTTTTCCATCCTTGATTGATCAATATTTTTATCAATCAGAAAATCAACTCTCGCCATCCCAGCGCAGTCAATCGCTTTATATGCTTTAATCGCTAATTCGGTTATCAATGTCTTGACATGTTGGGGCAATGGCGCTGGAATAATCAATTCTGAAGCGTTATCAATATATTTCGCCTCATAAGAATAAAACTCACGGCTGGGAATAACCTCGCCTGGAACTGATGCAGCTGGCTGTTCGTTCCCCAATACGCTAATTTCTATCTCTCGTGCCTCAATACCCTTTTCAATTACTACTCTACGATCATATGAAGCAGCCTCTAGCAATCCTTCATACAAATCTGATTTTGACCAGCATTTTGTTATTCCAACTGAAGAACCTAAATTTGCCGGTTTAACAAACACAGGGAAATCCGCCAGCCTGGCAGCTGCTTCTAAAATTGAACTATGGTCAGTTTCGATTTGCCTTCTTGTAACTACCATTGAGTCCAGTACCGGTATATTATTAGCACGCATAACATCTTTAAATACACCTTTATCCATTCCTAGTGATGATCCTAAAACACCGGCACCGATATAAGGCACCTCCGCAAGTTCCAGTAAACCCTGCAGTGTTCCATCCTCGCCAAATGTCCCATGCAATACCGGAAAGACTACATCAAACTTGCTTAATTCGGACAAACTTATTCCGTCTTGATTTACATTCATTTCAAACAAATCGTTACGAGTTGGGTCGGGTAACATGGTCGCCAGATTAAGTTGTCTCGTTTCTCCTGTTTCCATCACATCGAGTACATTTTCGCCAACAACCCAGCAACCTTGATGAGTAATCCCGACCTGCGTCACAGAATATTTTTCAGGATCCAGTGCATCTAAAACCGACCGGGCAGACATAAGCGACACCTCATGTTCACCCGATCGACCTCCAAATATTATGCCAAGCTGGATCTTTTCACTAACTGTCATATTGTTTATTTACAAATTTTTCTGCATATGCATTTAAGCTGCGGGCCTATCCAATCCTGGTTGGTTAAAACTGCCAATAAGCTCAATTTCCAAATCAAGCTCAATATTAAATTCCTCAAAAACACTGCTCCGAGCTAATTCGATCAATCCCAGGACATCCTCAGCAGTTGCATCTCCGAGGTTAATGAAAAAATTTGCATGCGTTTGACTAATCTCCGCACCACCTATTCTTGTACCTTTCAATCCCGCAGCATCAATCAAGCGTCCTGCATAATCCCCGTGAGGATTTTTGAACATTGAACCCATGCTCGCTCCTGGGGGTTGCGTCCTTCGACGATAATCTGCGAAGCGGCCTACCCGTTCCTGAACTGAAGCAGGATCGCTTTGCTTCAACGCTAGAGCACAGGCAAGGACAATATATTCACCCGGATTTCTTTTGATTAAACTGCTCCGGTAGGAGAATTCAAAATGCTCTGGAGCCCAATTTTCACGGGATGATTGTAAGAAATTGTTGTGGGATTTGAGGTGCAAGATTTCTGCCATCTGTAGCACACCAGAGATATCCTCGCCGTGCGCTCCAGCATTTCCAAATACCGCTCCACCAACCGTACCGGGAATTCCCACTGCCCACTCCAGTCCGCTCAACCCCCTCCTGGATGCCTGGCGAGAAATTACACCAATGCTCGCGCCTGATTCAGCCCAAACGATTGGGGGATCCGCATCTTCTTTAAAATAAAATTGTTTAGCTTTGTTCAACAGAATTGCCCCACGGTAACCACTATCGCTAACCAATACATTCGAACCGCTGCCTAATACCCGAAATGGAATCTGCCTGTTCCAAAAGTAAATCGCAGCTTGGGAGAGTTCTTCCATCGAAGTTATTTCAATTACCGCATCGGCATACCCGCCAATTCTTGATGATGTGAATTTTTCCAACTTAATATTTCGCTTGTATCTATCGTCAAATACCTGAATCAGCTGATCCTGAGAATGATCTCTTTCTGAATTTGAATTCAAATTCAATATCTTTTCAATGATCAGATTCGCATCACCTGCCGAGAGAACAATAACAACATCACCCGGCTGGGTTTTCTCCTTCAATTGTTTTACAGACTTTTCAATATCTTCAGCAAATCGGACATTCTGTCTTTTTGTTTCTTTGCCCTCAGTCATAACCTGGAGTACATTTTTTACGTTGAAACCATTTTCAGGAGCCTTTTCCCTGGCGGGGTAAATTTCCAAAATAAGAACACAATCCGCCAAATCAAACGCATTACTGAATTCAGTTAACAATTTGCGTGTTCGGGAATATGTATGCGGTTGCCATACCGCCCAGATTCGACCATTTGGATACAAATTTCTGGCTGCAGAAAGCGTAGCTTTGATTTCTGTAGGATGGTGAGCATAATCGTCTATATATGTGACTTCATCCTTTTGGCCGCGTATTTCGAATCTGCGTTCAGTTCCCTTAAATTCTTGGATAGCATTGACTGCTTCACTGATTGGTAACCCGATTAATTTACACACTGCTAATGCAGCACAGGCATTCACCACATTGTGTATCCCAGGTATTTGCAGGGATACATCAACCTGAGTTCTATCTTCTTTATCCAGAAAAATAAATTCAAAAAATCCTGACTCATTTACAGCCAAATGATCGGCTTGAAATCGTACACCCTTTGAAGCTACAAATTCGACAACTGAGGAATTTTCATCCCGAATTGCATACAAAAATTTTTTATCAGGTCCAGAAGTTTCACGGAGCAATCTCACCGCACCTTTGTCGTTCCCGCAAACAATCATTGTTCCACTTTTTATTACATGATTCGAAAAATCTAGAAATGCGGTAAAAAACTCTTCATAAGTAGGAAAACAATCGGGATGGTCATGTTCAATATTTGTAACAATAGCAAGGTATGGATGTAATCCAAGAAACATATTGTCGTATTCATCCGCTTCGATAACAAAAAATTCACCTTCCCCCTCATGAGCGTTATTTCCAAGGTTGATCGACATGCTGCCCAGTATGTAAGACGGATCTAAACCCAGTGTAATTAATACCCAGGCAATCATGGATGTAACTGTTGTTTTTCCATGTGTACCTGCTATTGCAATACATTTTTTATTTCCAATTAACTCGGGCAGAAATTCAGCTCTTTTTTGGACTGGTATCCCG
This sequence comes from Anaerolineales bacterium, assembly GCA_046259385.1. Taxonomy (GTDB): domain Bacteria; phylum Chloroflexota; class Anaerolineae; order Anaerolineales; family UBA4823; genus CAVWDI01. The sequence goes on along the minus strand of JBJYWI010000267.1, from coordinate 5,309 downwards.
AGTCGGAGCGCAGCCTGAACTTCAACATTCTCATCAGATATTGCTGAGGATCTGATAACCAGATTGGGTTCTTCCAGATTCCCGGGATCGTGATTGAGATAGACTTTTGCTCCAGCTCTTTCCAGATTAACAATGTTTTTTGAGAAATTTTTATCTGACCCACTGACTTCATATCCGCGTTCAAGTAAGACTCTCGCTATCGCAGATAGTCCTGTACCACCTATGCCAATAAAATGAACCTTTTTCTTCATCCTAAGAAAATAATCAATCCGATTAATTTAAACACCTAGATCAAAACAACAAGTACAAAAATAAATGACACTACCACTGCAACATAAACCCAATATCCGCTCAAAATCGCCGGTGCAAATGAATTCAGCAAACGGTTCGCCGCGTCAACATAGGAAGGCAGGGTGTCCGGAGAACTGATTGCAGGAGAGAATGGATATCCAGCCTCGTCCATGAAGTACCATAGGGTTCCAAAGATCAAATAACCGTTCAAAGCTCCAAACAGCAAACCCAGAATAAAGTCTTGTACTCTGTCCCGCTTATCGTTGTATCTCGCAAATTGGGAAAGTTTCGGTGATTGATATCCAAAAAACACCATGCTCAAAAGGATGCCTGTCCTTACCCAGAATTGATTTATTGAACCAGTCTGGAATAGATCAGCTGTATAAGGGAAAAGATCCTCAAAAACAGCGATAAATCCCAAAGCCAGAACAACACTGAAGCTGACCAGAACCTCTTTTCCCCAGCCCCGCATTGATCCAATAACTGCACCTAAAGCCACAAATATATAAAATGCCACAACCAGACTAATCATTTGTGGTTTTCCCTTTATTCATAGATGCTAGAGAAATCAAATGCTGGGCAATATTGTCTGCAGCATCGATCTTCACCAATTCACGCATAATTCTGCTCATTCTTTTTCTCAACTGGTCATCGGACACGAGGAGAAGGATCTGGGAAAGCAGTTGATCAGTTAATTCCTCATCTTTAATAATTACTGCCGCGCCTTTATTTGCGAGATATTCCGCATTTACAATCTGGTATCTCCAGGCGTGTGGATATGGCACAATGATTGCAGGAAGCCCAAAGAGAGGGTATTCGCCTAGGATTGATGCCCCTGCCCGAGATACAACCAGGTCTGCAACAGTGAATGCGGCGCCAATTTCTTCATGCAGGTATTTGAATGGATGGTAACGATCTGCTTTGGCGTGAGCTTCCTTCAACATCCTGCTAGCTCTCTTCACATTCTCCCAATCGAATTGCCCACTTATATGCACTACCTGCATACTAATCAACAAATCTGGTAATATTTCCAATAAAGCCGTATTTATTGATTGAGCCCCCTTTGAGCCGCCCAGAACCAGTAAGGTTTTTAATTCTGGACTCAATCCCAGAGCCGTGTAAGCTGTATCTTTATCCCAAGAAATTAAATCCATCCTGGTTGGATAACCTGTAACTGCAAGGATTTCTTCTTTCTTATAGTACGATTTTGATTCTTCTGCAGTGAGATCAATCTGTTTGGCGAAGCGAGTAACCATCTTTGACGCAAGTCCAGGTTCGATGTCAGGAACGAACAGTAGCGAAGGATATCCCGAACCTGCCATAGCCATCGGAACAGCGATATACCCCCCAGTAAAGAACAGTACATCAGGTCTATACTGCTCGAGGATTCTCTTAGATTGAAAATATCCCTTCACCAGTTTTCTCACATTCCCTGGCAGAGCATTAAATTCAACACCATGAATCCCTGCTGCTGTAATTGATGAATAGGGTAAACCAATCCTTTCTACCAGATCTCTTTCCATTCCGGTTTCACTTCCTACCCAAAGAACATCATGGTTTTTTATATCCACAACACGTGAAAATTCCTTTCTCCGGTGATTAACACCAATGCCACCGGATTCAAGCCTTTTCACTGCCTGCAGAACGGCGAGAGCCGGATAGACGCCGCCGCCGGTTCCGCCTGCGCAGATCAATAACCGCATTTATCGATTTTCCTTCCTCAGCTTTCCTGGATTCTGACAAACGAGAGATATTAAAAATAATTCCAACAGCTGCCAGTGTAACTGTCAGATTCGAACCTCCTGCGCTTATAAATGGAAGTGCATTACCTGCAAACGGCATTAGATTTACCATAACTGCCATATTAATAAACGCCTCCAGAGATATCCATAGCGTCAACCCCGCAGCGAGTAACATCCCTAGCTGGTCATGAGCGCTGCGTGCAATCCCAAAACCCCGCCACAACAATAAAGCGAACAATATAACCACAATGGTTGAGCCAAAGACGCCGGTTTCCTCACCGACCACAGCGAAAATACTGTCAGTTGGCGGCACTGGGAGACCGGTCAATTTTGTCTCTGCCTTTCCAATCCCAACACCGAACCATCCGCCTTTTATTATGGCTTCCAACGACCTCCGGACATGGTATGAACCCTTGGTTGGATCCATTAAACCAGTGAGGAAATATTCAATTCGTGTCGCTCCAGTGGGTGATAATTGAATAATCACCCCGCCGATAATTAAAGCTATTGCAAATAGAATTCCAATTTGTTTTAAATCACCACCAGCTAAGAAGAATAACAATCCTCCAAGGATAAATATTGTCGCAACAGCGCTGAAATCAGGTTGGATAATAATTAATCCACCGAATAAACCCAGAATCATCGCTAAAGGAAACAAACCAAAGCCAATTTTGCCAAGCTTATCCCGCTTGGCAGACAACCATACAGCCAGGTAGATAATGATGACCAATTTAGCCAGTTCTGAAGGTTGGATTGAACCTCCAAAAAGTGTCCGTACTGCACCATTTCTGACTTCGTTCACAATAATCACGGCAATTAAAGCAAAAATTGTTAATCCCATTGCAGGCACTGCGTACTTACGCCACCTGTGATAATCAAAAAAGGTTAAAATCACAGCTGTGACCAAACCAATCGCCATCCATACCAGCTGCCTGAAAAAAATTGTGCCAGGGCTTCCGTAGAATATGTTCGAATAATCGTAACTTGCGGAATAAACCATCACGAGCCCAATGATTAAAAAAGCAATCACGATTAGCAGCAAAGGGACATCGATTTTGAATTGAACCTTGTAACGCCTGGTATCTTGATCAATACTTGATTCTGAATTAGCGCGATTCAATCTTCCTGGATTTTGGCTCTCTTTACTTTTATTAATTTCGGGCGAATTCATGAAAGTTCCTCCACCCATTTTTTGAACCATTTGCCGCGCTCCTCGTAATTTTCAAACTCATCAAAGCTGGTTGCCCCAGGGGAAAGCAATACTACATCTCCTTCTTGCACGATATCTGAAGCTTGAAAAACCGCGTCTTTCAAAGTGTCACATTTTGTAATTAAATAATCTTCATCCAAATGGTGAAGCTGAGAGTACAATTTTTCACCTGTCTCTCCAAACAAAATTAAGTGTTTTACCCGTTTCTTGATTAATTCAGTAAATTCCTTCCAATCTAAATTCTTATCTCTTCCCCCGGCAAGAAGGATTATTGGTTCATCAAAGGCTTGAATTGCGGCGATTGATCTGCTCGGAGTTGTTGCAATCGAATCATTTACCCAAATAGCGCCTTTGAATTTACGCACGAATTCTAATCGGTGGACTACCCCTTTAAAATCCTTCACAGCTGCTTGGATTATTTCAGCAGTAACCCCGGCAGAATAAGTTATCGCAGCTGCAGCTAATACATTGCTTAGATTATGTATTCCTTTGATTTGAATATCCTTTACCTTGAGCAAGGTTTCCTCAAAATTATCCTCTCCAACCAACCGGATTCTGCGAGATTTCGAGTAATTATTGTGAACATTTCCACGGTATATTACTTCTTTGTCTCTTAAAAATGTTCCTTCAAACTTCAATTCGGGTTCTGCAAGCCCGAACGTGATAACTCTGTTTCTGGTTGAACCAGAAATTGACATTGTGTGTTCATCGTCACGGTTAAAAATTGAGATGTCGGATGGGCTTTGGAATCGGATAATGTTTGTTTTTGCATTTATATATTCACTCATCGACTGATGACGGTCCAAATGATCAGGCGAGATATTCAATATAACTGCAACCTGCGGAGAAACTGACATGATCTCCAATTGGAAACTTGATAATTCCAATACAGCGACATCCCCTTTCCCCATTTCATCAACAAATTCAATCAACGGCGTTCCTATGTTCCCTCCCACCCAGATCTTGTTACCAAATAATTCAGTTCCCTCTGTTTTAACCGCCCTATCAAGTATGTTCCCGACCAGAGTGGTCGTTGTTGTTTTACCGGCAGACCCTGTAATACCAATAATCTTACACACCGCTGTTTCCAAAAACAACTGAGAATCATTTAATACAGGAACACCCTGCCTGAATGCCTCCGTGATAAGAGGAATTGATATTGGCACTCCACCAGAAATAAACAGAGCGTCGCATGAATCAAGCAAATTCATTGGATGACCACCATAAACCCACCTTACTGGATATCCAACACCGGAAAGGTGATTTAATTCTCTTCGAGCATCTTTAAGCTCTAATTCTGTCTTTTGATCATTCAAAATCACTTTCGCCTTTTTATTAACAAAATAACGCGCCAGCGCTTTTCCCTGTCTGGCTGCACCGACTATAACTACATTTTTCTCCTTCCAATCTCTCATTTATTTTTTTTCAATTTTATTTATTCAAGCTAATACATATTGTTGCTGGTATGTCAAACAAGCGTCAGCGCTACTCCTATCATCGCGAATAATAAACCAACCAACCAGAATCTCTGTACCACCTGGGTTTCACTCCATCCTGAAAGTTCGAAATGATGGTGCAGTGGCGCCATTTTTAACAATCGCCGTCCTCCTGTCCACTTGAAATAAATTACCTGCAGAATAACGCTCAATACAATGCTTGTAGGAATGACAGCAATAATGGGCAATACAATCCATTGTCCTGTCATCAGCGCAACTACGGCTAAGGTAGCACCTAAAGCAAGGGACCCTGTATCCCCCATAAATAATAACGCAGGGTGGACATTGAACCAGAGGAAACCAAAAATTGCGCCCACCAGAATAAAACAAAATTGCGCCAGAAATGTCTGACCCTGAAGGAGGGCGATGCCAGCATACGCGGCAAACGCTGTTGCGGAAATTAAACCAGCTAAACCATCAAGACCATCAGTGAGATTTACTGCATTTGACATTGCAACGATAATGAATGCGGCAATTGGCACATACCAGTAACCCAGATTTATATAACCTTCGATTCCCGGTACAAAGAATACAGAAATTTTCAGTACATATATTATTCCGAGGGAAACG
>JBJYWI010000266.1:18724-25544 GCA_046259385.1 Anaerolineales bacterium | reverse complement strand
CCCGCATGATGGCAATCGCCTTCATCAATGTATCAATCCCCTTCAAAGGTTCAATTCGTCCTACAAATAACAGCATCTTGTCACAGGGTCTTATGCCAACGTATTCTTTAGCTTCATCCTCTGGAATCGGGTAAAAGCGGCTCAATTCGACTCCAGGCGGGATAATTTCAACCTTCGCGCCGTCAGCGTTGTATAACCACTGCAGCTGTGCCATTTCGGCAGGGGTTGCCGCTACAATACGGTCGGATAATTTGATTACTTCCTTCTCTCCCCTTATTCGATAACCTCCCTCCGCTTCTACAGCGTTGCGCGCAACCCGTTGCTTCATCAAACCCAGCGTATGGAACATGCTAACAACGGGTACATTCCATTTTGATTTTAATTTTCCAGCAGCCAATCCCGAGAGCCAGTAATGACTGTGGATCAGGTCATATTTAAGGTCCTTAATTTCAGAGAAATCCTCAATGCCAGCCACGAACTGAGGGAGGTAATTTTCCAGCTCGTCCTTTGGGCGCGGGACCTCCGGTCCGGAACGGACATGCACCACCCTGTTCCCGAATCCCAGGTCATGCAGCACATGCGGAACATGTTCATCCTGGGAACGTGTAAAAACATCCACATGAATCCCAAGTCTGCCTAAATAACGGGTCAGATCGCGGACATACACATTCATCCCGCCGGTATCTTTACCGCCCAATGTTGCTAGAGGGCAGGTATGGTATGAAAGCATGGCAATATTCACTTAGTTCTCCTGGCTTGATACAGCAGGTTATTCACTGTATAATCGCTTTCGTCCAAGCCACCTTAGCTCAGTCGGTAGAGCAGCGTACTCGTAATGCGCAGGTCGTGGGTTCAATTCCCACAGGTGGCTCTTTTTATTACCAATCTCCAATTTCAGGTTTCCAGTATAATTTATGCATGCCGCAACGCGCAACCCCTCTCGTTATCGGAATCGCGGGTGGTTCAGGTTCCGGGAAAACAACACTTGCTGAATTAATTATCGAACGGATTGGCTCCGACCAGATCGCGTATTTACCACACGACGCCTATTACAAAGATTTAAGTGGTCTCGCTCCCAACCAGCGCGATTCGATTAATTTCGATCACCCTGACTCGCTGGACAGCGAGCTCCTCATCGAGCACATCAAGTTGTTAAAGGAGAAATCACCCATTCAAATTCCGATTTACGATTTTAAAACACATTCCAGGACCAAAGAGACAATACCCATAAAACCGCGCCCGGTGATCATGGTGGAGGGAATTCTTATTTTCGCTGAACAACGATTAAGGGATATGCTTGAAGTGAAAATATTCGTGGATACTGATCCAGATTTGCGTTTTATCCGGCGCTTGGAGAGGGACATCTCAGAAAGAGGCAGGTCAACTGAATCCGTTATCCGACAGTACCTTGCTACAGTCCGCCCTATGCACCTCGAATTTGTTGAACCTTCTAAACGATACGCAGACATTATCATCCCCGAAGGCGGTTTAAACGCGGTCGCGATGGAGATGGTAGTCGCCCGGCTTGAATCACTACTCCGTTTTGACAGGCTGATAGACTGATCCCAATCTCCTTCCCCTCTGAACTATAAATATTCATGTCCAATAAACAAAAATTGACCCTACTCCGCGCCGTGGCGCTGCTGCTGGCAATCGGCATAAGCATATTCATTTATTCAATCCGTGACCAAGCTCGTGAACTAATTCAGTATGGTTACATTGGCATATTCCTTATATCAATCATCGCCAACGGGACAATCCTGTTCCCGGTGCCTGGAATATTGTTCGTTTTTGCGCTTGGAACGGTATATAACCCGTTGGGGTTAGCTATTGCGGCTGGTTTAGGTGCAGCGATAGGTGAATTAACCGGTTACCTGGCAGGATTCAGCGGGCAAGCTGTTATAGAAAATATCGCTGCTTATGAGAAAATATTGAACTGGTTGGATTCACATACCTACCTCAGCAACCTTGGACTTACTCTCCTGGCTGCGGTACCCAACCCGTTGTTTGATGTTGTTGGAATAGCGGCTGGAACACTAAAAATCCCTATTATGCGGTTCCTATTACTCGTCTCAATTGGCCAGATAATAAAAATGTTTTTTATCGCTTATTTAGGGTCAATTGGAGCGCCATTTATAGAACAACTCATTGGTCTAGAATTGCATCCAATGAGTTAACGGTTGATAATTCAATATACAAAAAATTTTAATCTGGATATAAGGGAGAAGAAAAAAATGGATATCAAATCTATCGATCAATACCTGGAATCAAATCTCGATGCTAGCATAGCTGAATTGTCAAGGTTGATCGCTATTCCCAGCATCTCCGCGCAGGGATCAGGATTAAACGAATGCGCCAGGAAGGTGTCTGAGATGCTCCAACTGCGTGATTTTCAGGTGGAAATCATGGCGACGGAAGGAGCACCAGTTGTATTCGCTGAAAGAAAGGGTCAAAGTGACAAGACCCTCTTGATTTACAATCACTATGATGTCCAACCTCCTGAACCGCTTGAGTTGTGGGAAAGCCCTCCATTCGAAGCAACAATCAAGGAGGGAATTTTATATGGACGTGGCGCCGCCGATGACAAAGGTCCACTTGTCAGCCGTTTATTTGCAATTGATGGGATTCTAGAAATAGAAGGCGATCTTCCCTGTAATATTAAGTTTATTATTGAAGGTGAGGAAGAAACAAGCAGCATCCATCTACACGACTTTATAGCTAATAATACAGAAAAACTCTCTGCGGATGCGTGCATCTGGGAATTCGGGACAGTAGATCACAGGGAAATCCCAATGCAGCATCTAGGCTTGCGTGGAATCTGTTACGTGGAACTATCTGTAGAAACTGCCGCGATTGATACCCACTCAGGCATTGGTGGTTCAATCTTCCCAAACGCGGCTTGGAGACTGGTCTGGGCGCTTAATAGTATTAAAGGTCCGGATGGAAAAATTAAGATTCCAGGTTTCTACGACAACGTAAAACCTCCTACAGAGCGAGATTTAGAGCTTATTGAGGCGCTCCCCGAAATCGCGGAGGATTATAAGAATAGATTTGGAGTCAAATATTTTTTAGATGGATTAACAGAAGGTCCTTTACTTCGTGAACGGGCGATATTTCAGCCAACCTGTACGATCTGCGGATTGACCTCAGGATACCAAGGACCGGGATCAAAAACCGTCCTTCCGGCGCGAGCATCCGCAAAGATTGATTTCAGATTGGTTCCTAACCAGCACCCAGAACAGGTTCTGGAGCAGTTAAGGGACCACTTAATTCAAAACGGGTACAGTGACATTATGATTGAATACCTTGGCGGCGAACCGCCTGCCAGAACTGATCCGGATGATCCTTTTGTTCAAAAGGTAGTTGAAACAGCTGAACCTGTATACGGATATCCGATGCAAATCTCACCAATGATGGGAGGATCAGGTCCAAATTATCCCTTTGTTCATATTTTGAATCTTCCAGTAGCGACAGCTGGACCAGGATATCCGGGTTCGAAAACCCACGCCCCTAATGAAAACCTGCGCCTTGACCTTTATATAAAGCATGCCAGACATATCGCGAGAATAATTGAATCATTTCCGGAAATATCCTGAATATTGGAGAATACTTAGATGGAAGATATCTACGTTGCAATTGTTGAAGATGATCCGTATGCCAGAAACTGGATGGCTTTATTGGCTGCCCGGGATTTAAGGACTCGCGTGGTTGGTGAAGTCGATGAGCCTTCAGGTTTGATACGAATGCTCGAAAAAAGCTATCAGCGGGTGGATCTGATCTTGCTGGACACAGATATTCCAAGTGGAGAAGACTGGATCCCAAGGATAAGAAATACACTTAAAGCATTGGATAAATATCCCTTGATTATCTGCACTGGAATTCTTGCGAATTATCGTGTCTTGATCCAATTAACCGATCCTTTTTTTACAGGTTATGTATTAAAAGATGAGATCGATAACTCGCTAGCATGGGCGATATCCTTGGCAGTGAACGGCAATTGGGTTATTACAGACAGCATCCAGGCGCTTGCTTCCGAGGTCAATTTTCCACTACCAAAACCGTGTGTTGTACTTGAGGGCAGGTATGCTGTCCAGAACCTGACCGCACATCAGGCTCATGTTGCCAGGCTGGCTTTTCTATTCAGTATGGAAAGGCGCGACCTTGCAGATGAATTGGGTGTTACTGAAGATTGGGGATATGGCCTTGTCAGTGCTGTTTATGAAAAGATAGGCCTTAAAGACATTTTATCTGATGAGTCTAACGTTCAAGATTATCTTGGTAAACACACCCTGCTATCCACATACTTCACAAGGATTAAAGATGAAACTGAGGGCATTGGCAAGACGCGAGATATGGAAACGCTGGCATTCCACTTATTGACTATGCCTGAAATACGAGAATTATAAGACTGTCTCTCTAATATAAAATTAAAATTATCAGATAGAATCTAAAGCGAAAAGGAATATTCAGGGGGATATAAAGTCTATACAGATTACTACTGATTTTTAACTCCAAACATAATCTGAGGGAGATTCTAACCAGACGTGGAAAAATCAAACTTTAGGAGTGATCCATAACCTGATCGTTTGAGTACCCAATATGCCTGGTGATTTTGATCTAACAATAATATCTACAATGTTAAATAATCCGTAAGATAATGACATTAAAAAATCTCCTGCGCCGGAAAATTAGAACTTTATTAACGATCGCTGGTATCAGCGTCGGGGTTGCAGCAATTATCACCTTGGGCGCTCTGGCAGAAGGATTGGAGATTGGTTACAGTTCAATGCTGCAGGGGAGTAATGCTGATCTGATACTCAGCCAACCGGACACGTTTGACATGAGCTATAGTTCAATTGATGAATCAGTCGGATCGGAACTCGCGGCTGCTCCGGAAGTATCTGAAGTCAGCGGGATGATCCAAGGATTTACCCAGGCTGAGGGCGAGCCTTATTTCTTTGTATTTGGTTATCCCCAAGACAGCTTTATTCTTGGCCGTTTTCAAATTGTTGATGGGACAGATCTTAATTCGCGCGAAGCCCAGAAGGCGAGACCCAAACCAATTCTTTTAGGCAGAACAGCAGCAGATGTTTTTGATAAAAAAGTTGGCGATACTCTAAGGCTGACAGGAAGCGTTTACCGCATCGTTGGAATTTATGAAACTGGTGAGGCGTTTGAGGATGGAGGTGCGGTATTGGAATTAACTGAAGCCCAGGAGCTTCTCGGCAAACCTAGGCAGGTCAGTATCTATTACATCCGCTTAAAGGATAAGGCTTTATCCGAGCGTTTTATGGCGCGCATTAACCGTCGTTGGCCTGATCTCTCATTATCAGGTGTAAGTGAATATGCCGATCGTCAATCAATGGGTGAGATGTTGAAAGGCTATGTTTGGGTCATTGGCGGGTTAGCGATAATTATCGGTGGAGTGGGTATGATGAATGCCCAATTAATGTCGGTAATGGAACGGACCAGGGAAATCGGTGTTTTGCGCGCTGTTGGTTGGAGTAAATTGCGGGTGATGTGGCTAATACTGGGCGAATCAATTACAGTTAGCCTTCTTGGCGGATTAATCGGCGTAGGAATAGGATCGCTTCTTTTGTATTTATTATCTAATCAGACTGTCTTATTAGGTGGGGGCGTATCAAGCGTTAAACCGGAATTGCTGCTTCAAGCCCTGATTATTGTCGTCACTCTCGGGTTAGTTGGTGGTTTATACCCGGCATGGCGGGCTTCAAAAATGCAGCCAGTCGAAGCCCTTCGTTATGAGGGTGGAACCGGAAGCTCACATGTAAGAAGGTTACCTTTCGGGGGAATGGCAGTACAGAGTCTGGTTCAACGCTCCTCCAGAACGCTGCTTACTCTTGGCGCGATTGGACTTACTATAGGCGCCATTATTGCTATCGAGAGTGTGATGAAAGGTGTGGCTGAAACTTTCACAGATATGTTCACGGGCACAAATGCAGAGATTATCATCCGGCAGGCGGATATCGCAGATACCAGTTTGAGCGCAATCGATGAACGCATCGGTGACAAAATCAGTGCCATGCCTCAGGTGTCCAGTGCGAGCGGGATTATATTCACTGCTGTAATGATGCCTGAAGCAGGCGGGTTTTTTATTCTGCAAGGATATGCCCCAAATGGGATGGCAATTAAAAGATTTAACATTGTCAAAGGAAAAACACTGACTGCAAACCATCAGATCATTCTAGGGGACACCATGGCTGAAACACTCAATCTGGATGTTGGAGATAACATCGAATTAAGCGGAACTCGATTTAAAGTTGTCGGTATTTATGAATCAAATATCAGCTGGGAGGAATTAGGAGGTGTTATCAGCTTAAGGGATGGCCAGACCTTTTCCGGAAGACCCCGCAAATCCACCATGTATGTGGTCAAATTGAAGGATCCTCGCGATGCAGATCAAGTTGTGTCAATTATTAACCAGCAATTCCCGGAGGTTCAGGCAGGATTAGCTGGCGATTTTGTTGAGCAGCTCCCTGATATGGAAGCCTCAGACGCAATTATTAATGCAATCTCTTTTATCGCAATTCTGGTTGGCGGAATCGGAGTTCTCAACACTATGTTGATGGCAGTCTTTGAAAGAACCCGTGAAATTGGGGTTCTTCGAGCTTTGGGATGGCGCAAACGGGGAATCCTGGGACTGATTTTAAAAGAAGCTCTCTTGCTTGGATTGTTAGGTGGTATCACCGGAATAGGGATTGCCCTGACTCTGGTTTTTCTATTCCAGCAAGCGCCTATGGTCGGAGGTATCCTCACACCGGTTTGGGAATGGGATGTCTTTGCCAGAGCAATACTGGTT
>JBJYWI010000266.1:0-18714 GCA_046259385.1 Anaerolineales bacterium | reverse complement strand
TGCTTGGACTATTTGGAGGCATATATCCAGCTTACCGGGCAACTCGATTGCAGCCTGTAGAAGCCCTTCGATATGAATAAAAAATGCTGAATTGTTTTAATAAATTTGAATCACTTTCGGGTACTTGAAAACAGTAAAAAATTTTTCCTGCATGCAACCAATAACCTAAGGAGTAGGAATGAAAAAAATAAAACAAACAACGAAATTTTTGTGGATGATTCCAGCATTGATATTGATTTCAGCATGCAGTGCTATCTCTTCTCAGGAAACCGCAACTGAAGAACCTGTCGAGATCGATTTGACTCCTCCTGTTGTAAGTGCAACCGGTGTTGTGGTTCCGGCTGAATTCACAACCTTGAGTGTATTAACTACTGGAATTGTAGATGATATTCTGGTTGAGGAGGGCGACCATGTTGAAAAAGATCAAACACTTGTTCGGCTGAAAGGAAAGGAAGAGTTTGAAGCTGCGATAACCGCCGCCGAATTTGAAGTCGCATCTGCTGAAAAGCAATTAAACGACCTTTACAAGAATGCAGAGACGATTAAAGCCCAAAAACAGGAGGAGGTCGCACTTTCAGCCAGAGATTTTCGTAATGCCCAGTATCAATTGGACAATTTCACCATACCTGTAAATCAAACAGACCTGGATACTATGGAAGCTTTCGATATTATGAAAGAACGACTGGACCGGGCAAGGGAGGCGTTTGAACCATATAAATATACATCTTCAAGCAATGAAATTCGCCAAGATCGCAAAGAAGATCTTGATGAAGCTCAGAGCGATTACGATTCGGCCCTCAAGAGGTTGGAATATGAGAACGAAGTAAAAGTGGCAGAAGCGCAGTTGGAAAGGGCTCGTGAAGATTTTGAAATATATAAAGATGGACCGGACCCGGAGGAAATTAAGATTGCCCAGTCTAGATTGAACAATGCAAATGCTGACCTTAGCGCTGCAAAATCAGCTCTAAACGATCTTGAGCTTAGAGCGCAATTTAACGGTGTAATAAGCGAAATCTCCGTCAATGAGGGGGAATGGGTTACACCAGGACAGCCAATAATTCTTCTGGCTGATTTGGATAACCTCCAAATTGAAACCACGGATTTAAATGAAATTGATGCTGCACGGGTGAGTGAAAGAGATAAGGTGATAATCACATTTGATGCGATCCCTGATCTTGTTGTGAATGGCAAAGTTGTCAGTATTGCAACAAAAGCTTCTGCGGGCACTGGGGTTAACTATAAAGCAACCATCGTCCTGGATGAAATCCCCGAGCAACTGCGCTGGGATATGACTGCATTTGTAGATATCGAAGTGGAGTAAGCAACCATTATGGATAATAGCAGCAAATCTCTTGCGATTGAAACAAGGAACCTAACACGGATTTACAGCAATAGTGAAGAAATCCGTGCGCTGGATAATGTGAATATCAAAATCTGCAGAGGAGAGCTGGTTTCGATTATGGGACCCAGCGGATCTGGTAAAAGCACGCTCTTAAACATGATAGGAGCCTTAGATCTTCCTACAAGCGGTCATATTTTTGTTGATGGTCAGGATATTTCAAAATTAAGAAATAAGGATAGATTTCGCGCAAAATCAGTCGGTTTTATATTCCAGTTGCACAATTTAATTCCAACTCTTAGTGCCCTCGAAAATGTGGAAATACCTACAATCGGATTTTTGTCTCCAAAAAAACGTCGTAAACGCGCCCAAGAACTACTGGAAATGGTTGGATTGGAGGATAGGATGGAACACCTTCCCAGCCAACTTTCGGGAGGTCAAAGACAACGGGTTGCCGTAGCGCGTTCGTTAGCCAATAATCCAGCTATCGTTCTCGCCGATGAACCAACCGGCAACCTGGATACTGCAGGAGGGATGGATTTAATGGATTTGTTGAAAGAAATAAACCAAGTCCAGGATACAACTTTTGTGGTCGTAACGCACGATCTTAACATCGCCAGACAAACACAACGGGTTCTTGTTATGTCTGATGGGAAAATAATTAGAGAAGATTTAATCGGTACGCCAATTGAAGAAGACTTAAAAATTTGGAAACACTCAGGTTTAGGACAACGAATCTTAAACTTTGATATATCACTCTTATCGAAAATAAACATATCTGAACCACAGATCAAAACCATCCAGGCAGTGCTTAATGATCTCACAAGCTGAGCTGTATTAACATCCACGCTTATACCGTTAATGTTCTCACTGCTTTGATGTGCAATAGAATCAAGAAATTCTCAACAATAGCAACCCACAAGGTATAATCCCCACCATGAATCAACTGGTGGCGCTGGATATCGAGACAACCGGACTCGATCCTGCGAATGATGCTATTATTGAAATAGGTTTGATCAAGTTTAAAGGTCAGCGGATCGAGAATGAATGGTCCAGCCTTGTCCACCCTGGATGCAGGATCCCTCCTTTCATCACTAAATTAACAGGCATTTCCGATCAGATGGTGTTGAATGCACCTTCAATCCATGAGGTCTTAAATACTGTTGAAGATTTTATTGGTGACCTGCCGGTTCTTGGGCATAACATCAATTTCGACATTTCATTCTTAAGGCACTACAGAATTCTCGATAGAAACCGCTTATACGATACATATGAACTTGCATCAGTCCTCCTGCCGGATGCAAACCAGTATAACCTCAGTGCGCTCGCAGCTTCATTGGGGGTTCCTTTCCCGGCAACCCACCGTGCCCTAAATGATGCCCGCGCAACGATGGGAATATATTTAAAATTAATCGAAAAGGCTCATGACCTTCCGGTAAATCTTTTGGCTGAAATCATCCGTTTGAGTGACAAAATCGAGTGGGGCGCTTACTGGCCTTTCAGGGAAGTAATAAGGGCTCATTCAAAGGAGATTATCTCCCCTAGCTCAATAAAACACTCATTAAGAGATAAATTTACAATTGAAAATATTGACAAATCTTTAGATACTTTGCAATCCAGCAAGGAATATTTTCCGCTTGATATTGAAGAAACAAGCGCGATGCTTGATATCGGGGGTTTGTTTTCTAAACGGTTCCCCCAATTTGAACATCGCCCGCAGCAGGTGACAATGTGCAAAGCAATTGCGGAAGCGCTTTCTGAGCATCAACATTTATTGGTAGAAGCAGGTACCGGAATTGGTAAAAGTATCGCCTACCTTTTGCCGGCTATTTTATGGACTGAGAAAAACAACCAGAGAATCGTTATCTCCACCAACACGATAAATCTTCAAGACCAATTAATACACAAAGATATACCAGATTTAATGGAGATTCTCGATTCCAATATTCAGGCTACAGTTTTGAAAGGAAGATCAAACTATCTCTGCCCGCGCCGGCTTGAGATCCTGCGCAATAAAGGTCCGGAAAACGTTGATGAATTAAGGGTTCTTGCGAAAATACTTGTTTGGCTTCAATTTTCTAATTCCGGAGATCGTGGAGAAATAAATCTAAACGGTCCTGTAGAAAAGGATGTTTGGATGCGGTTGTCCGCTGAAGATGAGAATTGTTCAACTGAGAACTGCATGCGCCGTATGGAGGGTATCTGTCCATTTTACAAAGCTCACCAGAAAGCCCAGATTTCTAACATTGTGATTGTAAACCATGCACTTCTGCTGGCAGACGTAGCAACCGGCAACCGGGTACTCCCGGACTATGAATTCTTGATAATAGATGAAGCGCACCACCTCGAAGATGCCACAACCAATGCTTTAAGTTACCGGGTGAACCAGGCTAATATATATAGACTGCTCGCTGAACTGGGTGGTTCAGGATCGGGAATGCTTGGTCAGATCATTCGTACAGTCCAAAGTGATCTCAATCCAGCTGGTTTTTCAAACTTTTCTGCTTTAATTAAAAAAGCGACTGACCTCGCATTTCAATTTGATCAGCTAACAAAATCATTTTTCAAAGAATTAAGGCTTTTTTTAGATGAGCAGCGAGAAGGTCGACCTGTTGGTATGTACGCTCATCAGGAACGGATCACCTCTTCAATCAGGATTCAACCATCTTGGTCGAACGTGGAAGTCTCATGGGATGCTGCCCAGAATATATTACAACCCCTGCTGGAGAACATCGCTAAGATTGTTAAAGCGCTTGCGGAGATTCATGAGGAGTTGACTGAAGAATTTGAACTTTTTCACAGTTCATTATCAAATATTCACAGGCGTCTGGAAGAATTCCTCAACCAGGTAAATGGATTAGTCTTCGATCCTGATCCTGCTAAGGTATATTGGATCGAAATTCAACCAAAATTTAATAGTATTTCGATCAATATCGCTCCTCTTCACATCGGTGATCTCATGGAGCGTTATATATGGTATGAAAAATCTTCCGCCATACTCACCTCTGCGACATTAACAACCATGGGAGAATTTGACTATCTACGTGGCAGGTTGAATGCGGAAGATTCCAACGAACTCCTTCTGGGTTCCCCTTTCGATTATGAAAATGCAACCCTCCTTTATCTTGTTAATGACATACCGGAACCTAACGACAGATTTAATTATCAAAAATTTGTGGAAAAAGGACTCATTCAATTATCCATAGCCACCGGTGGACGCACAATGGTACTTTTTACCTCATATGACCAGTTAAGAAGGACATCTAATGCGATCTCGAATATTCTAGCAAAAAAAGGCATTACTGTTTACGAACAGGGCATTGGAGCCTCTCCACATTCACTTCTACAGTCTTTTCGCAAATCGGATAATTCAGTACTTTTTGGAACGAGGTCATTCTGGGAAGGGGTTGATGTACCAGGAGAAGCTCTTTCTGTGCTTATCATTGTAAAGCTCCCATTTGATGTCCCCACCGAACCGATTGTGTCAGCCCGGGCTGGTACTTTTGAGGACCCTTTTTACCAGTACTATTTACCTGAAGCGATCCTTAGGTTCAGGCAGGGATTTGGAAGATTGATTCGAACCCAGAGTGACAGAGGAGTGGTAGCAATTTTTGATAAACGGGTGATCAGTAAATCCTACGGTCATCTATTTATCTCTTCCCTCCCGCAGTGCACCGCATATGAAGGCTCAATTGCAGAATTACCTAAAAAAGCTTTACAGTGGCTCAACTTCTGAAATACATTTCTGCTAATCTTATTCCAGAAAAATTGAACCGGAAAAATTAAGCCGGATACCCCCTCTTTTTATGATTTCAGCGTCCTTTTAAAGATTTTGAAAAAAGTGTAAAACGCCAATAATCCCAGTATTATATATACAGGGTGAGATAAAATCCATAAACCAGTACGAAAAGTACTTCGCCATCCATTAACACGATTTGCCTGTTCTGTCGGAAGTAATATTGGTTTGTCCCAAGTAAAGTTCAGTAATTTTTCTAATAAATCCTGTTGAATGCAACCTTCCAGGCTGAATATATATAATTCATCACACCACAACCAAGCTAACCTCAAATCCCTCTCAAGTTCCTGCCAATTCAATGGCTGAACATCATACAAAACATTATCGATACCTCCACCAGTACTGCCCAGAGCGATAATTTCGGCTTCTGGAGCATAACTCACCAGGAAACCTGCGCCATTCGGACGCAGTACATTTGAATACATCATCCAGACTTCCCTGTCTGCAAAGACATCTACAATACCTGAGATTTTTTGTAGTAACTTGGATTTAGATTTTCGTTCATCAGAAATCAGGGGAAAGTGATATGTCTCAACTTCATATCCATCGGATTGAATTTGATCTATTAATTTGCTATACGCAATCGTTGCTTTTTTTAATTCACTTCTATTTAACAACCGGCTGACAGTCTTTTCCATCCAACCCCAACGATTAAAAAATAAAAGGTCCCATTCTTCGATGTCAGGTTCAAAATCCAATCCAATGCGCTGCCATGTCAGTTTTTTATCAGAAGACCAGAGAAAAAATTCTGAATATAATTGTGCGGCATATTCATAATTTCCTATGTTGAACCAGTAACCTTTTTCTTTGGGAAGCAGCAACCACGCAGTAACGGGTATTTCTTCATTGTTCAGGCGTGTTACCAGGGAAGCACGCTCTTCGCTTTGATCTAGGATTGCCAGCGACACACCAGCATCCATTTTCTTTAATAATTCGAGAGTCTTGTCGCTGAAAACTCTTGAAATATCTTCCTTTCCGATTTCGCTATAAAATGTTAATTGTGAACCAGGCATTTTTTTAAGTTATTTATCTTAGAAAGATGGATATTTCTGATCGGTGTATTTTAATCGATTAAGGTGTTTCACCGTTCTGGTTTGAATACCCATCTGTAAAATTTTCCGCAGCCTCTTTAATAGTCACATCATCATCACATAATTCACTCATAAAAAAATGATGTTCGATTATCCATAAATATAAATCAGTCTCTGTTCTTCCCGGAAACCGTTCAAGAATATTCTGCTCACGAATGATCTTGATTATTGGTAAGTAAACGCTATCATACCATGAGGAAACCGATCTTTCTTGCGTTACTTCACCATCATCCTTTTCCCCAAGATACCAGCGGTGAACAGAGATATGTTCCTGAATTTGTTTATATAAACCTGGTATTGTTATTTCAATTACTGCATCCGGAACAACTTGGTTGATACGCGTCATTTCAATAAACAAGGATTTTTCCTGCTGGAGAATTAGGCTATCCACCCAATCGGTCTTATTCAATTCATTGACCAATTTTTTTACAGCACGGATTGGAAAATTTTGGATCAGATATCTCCCTGCGGAAGATCTTGTTTCCGCTTCAGACTTACCGTCACTTTTCCTCTTAAGAATTCGCATATAACTTACGAAACTCAACACCAGTAGTGCTATATCCGACTCTGTTGAACTGGGAAATAAACCAAGCAAACCTTTTGTTCTGACTATTTCAATAATTGGAATATATATGTTGTCATACCAGGATACAACTGCATCATGGAATGAGATATCTTCTTTTTTATTTTTGTTTAAAAACCAGCGATGAACTTCAATATCAAGCAGCATTTCATCATACAAACCCAATTGACTTACTTCAATATTTGCTTCTGGTCTCACCTTCAATAATTCAGACCTGACCAGGAAATCTGCATATTCCTTTTTCAATTGAAGGTCATCAATTTTTGTATCAACTGTCAGATTAACTGGAATTTCAATTTCTGTGATAAATGCATCTACTTCTATCTGGCCCTGTTCCCGTGCGACAGAAATGCGATGGTTGCCGTCTTTCACAAAATATATATCACCCAGTTTATAAAGCTCAACTGGTGGTAACGGTATCTGATAGTGATGTGCCCTGTCAATGGATACCCATCTATCGCGAGTCTTTTTTTGAATCGGCAGAAAAGCTCGATCAAAATCAAGATATCTTCCAAAACTGCCAACAATTTTCTCTATTGGGATTTGCTGCAAACCGGCATAATGCTGTCCCTGTATTGGGAACTTTTCTCGAACTTCATCAAACGGTAACAATACATTGGTTGTCCCGGTAAAACGAGAGAGAATTTTTCGCCAGAAAGCTTTATTTAATGCACGTTCGTACTCTTGATCTGCAATTTGATCTATTGACATAGATTTCATCTTCCTTTCGTTATTTCCCAGCCACAATACCTGGTAAAAAACAGCGATCAATCATGTAAATTGATCTTTGTCTCTTGAAATCTGAACGTGTTAACAACTCGCGTATTTCCCAATATAGTTTCAACCGGGTCATCCGGGCGATATAAATGTGTATGGCCGTGAAAGTGAAAAGCTGGTTTAAATACAAGATCAAACCAACGAAATGCAGTAATTCCCTTATGTGGGTGGTCATTGCAGTCATGTATTCCTTTGGGTGGGGCATGGGTTATGAAAATATCTAAAAATCGACCTGATTTTGCTCGATTGAAAACCAACGATGGAATTATATGAAATACATTTAGCCACATCTCTTCCTGGGAATATTGAAACCTGCCTGGTTTGTAACGGATACTACCTTCCACACCTGCAAAAGAGAATTCATCATGGTTTACAACACGTCTATGCAGATCGAAACCACCTTGCGGTGAAGTTCTTTTACCGGCAGTAGAAAATTCTACTTCTTTATCATGATTTCCCCTTACAAAAATAAGCGGCGCTCTTAGAGCAGTAAATACATACTCCAAATAATAGTAAGGGACATCACCACAACCCAAAATCAAATCAATATCCTTGAATCTATTCTTGACAGATGGACTGTAAATAAATGGCACACAAACATCACTCAAGGAAAGAATTTTCATTTCAAAAACTTGATCTCAATTAATAATACTAAGTATTCTGGTTTTTCGATTTGGGAGTATATCTCATTTAATAACAGCGATAGTTAATTATTGTTAAGAAATGAACAGATTATTCAGAATATAAGTTGGGAATAAGATCCGCTATGGTATAATTGTTACGACGCGTTGCGTCATAAACTTTTTTTTATAATTTCGGAGCAGTAATATGTGTAAGAAAGCGTTCCTTTATATGGTTGGAGCATTGTCATTTACATTAGATGGTTTTGAAAACTCCTATCAACAGGCAGCCAAGAAGATTGAAAAAGGCCGCCAAAATTTACCTCGAAGAAGTACAAAAAAATAAGAGTAACAAAAGTAACTTAACCGGGTCATAATTTTATCTTTGGAGGCATAAAATGGCTGAACAGACAAAAAAAGCTCAAGTGGAAGAAATACCTTTAGAAAACTCAACTCCTTTTTACAACACCGCCAGGAGAGTGCTTCTTGCGAGTATCGGAGCAATCGCTCTTGCACAGGATGAAATTGAAGATTTTGTCAATAAACTCATAGAACGAGGTGAGATTGCTGAAAAAGAAGGCAAGAGTCTGATCCGTGAGGTGATGGAGAGGCGTAAAAAAGACGCTTTAAAAGCTGAAGATGAATTTAATAAAAGAATGGAAGAAGTCTTAGAAAGAATGAAAGTACCTTCAAAATCAGATATTGATGAATTGGGAGAAAAAATTACCGAACTATCAAAGAAAATTGATAGTCTGAACAAATAATATCTTTGTAAATTCAAAATTACCCTCAATCTATCCTACGGGGATGGAAGATCTATTTACTTCCATCCCCCAAATCATTAATAATGATCGTAATAAAAAAGTATTCAAATCGTAAACTTTACAACACTGTAACTAAAAAATATATTACGTTATCGGAGATTTCTCAATTAATCAGGAGTGGAAATGAGGTTTCTGTCATTGATAATGACAGTGGAGAAGACATCACAGCCGATACATTATCCCAAATAATATTCATGCAGGGGAAAAAACAGAAGAAATTTCTCCCAGGGTCAGTGCTTGTTAGTCTGATACGTTCAAGGGGAGATCGTATCGCCGGCATTCAAAAATCGATATTAGATCAAATTAATTTATCTGAGAAGGTTGATGAAGAGATAAAGTTTCGAGTATACTCCCTTGTCCACCAAGACCTGCTTAGCGAAGATGAAGGATCTGAATTAATTGAAAAGCTGATTGAAGAAGCAGAGAGAGATAAACAATTCCATATGGGAATCAAACCGAAATACACAGTACTGTCTGAGCAAATTGAAAGATATTTAACTAGTAAAAATCTCCCCACAAGTGAAGATCTTAAAATTCTATCCAATCGTTTGGATCAACTTTCCGAAAGAATATCAAACTTATAAAAATAATTTTTCACTACATTGAAGTGAACCAATAATAACTCTAAAAACATAACACCAACCCGAATTGAAAAATTAGGAAGTAATATGCAAAAGAAAAGAATAATCATTTTTTTATCAATTTTAGTTTCTGCATCAATCTCATGCACTTTATTCTCAACCTTTTTCAACTTACAAGAAACCACTAGTACACCAGCCCAAACCAGCACGCCCCTTCCAGAGCGTCCGGTAATTCCTGGAGAGGAAAATCCGGATGAACCAGTATTTATTACTGGTGAAATCCCTTACACCTCTCCTTTCTTTTTAGATACCATCCAACAACCTTTTGTTCTGCTTGAAGATGAAGCCGGGTTCGTTAATCGTGACCGTGAATTTGTTTTTCCAACAAAAAGCCAAATCCTTGGGCCAGTTGAATTACACCCTGACGAAAGCTTGACCTATCAGTTATCTCTCCCGGCAATTCCTCAAGGCACATTTGTTGACGTAGATAATAATGGAGAGCATGACCAGGGTGTCCAGGTTTACGCAGTCGCATACTGGTCCAATGTCTGGGGAGGACCTTTCCTGGAAGAACGCGAAGGAAAGGGCTGGTCAACTGCCTATTCTTCAACTTTGGTGGATCCCGCCAATGATGACGAGATAACCGGTGGTATCCTGGTTATTTGGGCTCCAAATGATGAACAGGGGTTTCCAAATAGTTTCGGTGATGATGGTCTTTTATTCACTGAAGATGATCCCACTGGTCGAATCCCTCCCGGTTATACAATTGTAGATCTTAACCAAGAACCATTCACTTTCTATAAAGAATCCCACCCAACGATCATTCTGAACGAGGGCGTCGTGGAGGTGAATGATTACTCCGAATTGTCCTATGCGGATGCATTCAAGAATATGATCGAAAAAATATCGCTTGAATACCCCTTTACGAATGAAAAATCAATTGATTGGGAAATGCTTTTCCAAAAGTACCAGCCTCTAATTGAAAAAGCAGATAATGATGAAGAATTCTATAATACACTACGGGAATTTTCTTACGAAATTCCTGATGGACACGTAAATGTATCTTTGAATCCAGATGTTTTCTTTAAGGTTGGGGGAGGAAGTTTTGGAATGGTTCTAAATGAATTAAGCGACGGGCGAATTATTGTTAGCGAACTAATTGATAACACTCCAGCTTCAAGAGCTGGTATCAAAGAAGGAGCTGAAATTCTAACCTGGAATAACCAGCCTGTATTAGATCAAATTAAAGAAGTCGAACCGTATTTTGGCCCTTTTTCTACAGATCATGCAAAAAGACTTGAACAGGTGAACTTCTTGACCAGAGTCCCTCCAGATTCTAAAATCTCCCTTACCTATAAAAATCCAGGTGAAAACGAAGAAACAAAAGTGACATTAAATGCCGATGTAGAATATGAGTCCTTATTCAGGACAATACCGGCTCTAAATAGAGACGAACTGTCATTACCTATCGAAGGCAATATATTGAATGACTCAGGCCTGGGTTATATTCGGATAACAACTTTCAGTGATGATTATAATTTACTTGCTCGTCTATGGGACCATTATATTCAGGGTCTAATCGACCAGGAGGTGCCAGGGTTAATTATCGACATGCGAGCAAATGGCGGGGGAAATACGGGCTTGATGCTGGATTTCCTGGGGTACTTTTTCGACGAAGAAATTGAGTTGTACGAAAGTTCATATTACAGCAACAAAACAGGCAAATTTGAAAAATCAGGAAGACCTTCAAAAATTGTGCCCGGTCCACTATTGTATGATGGTGAAATTGCGGTACTGGTCAGCCCGAATTGTGTTAGCGCGTGCGAAGGGTTCTCATATGCCCTCCAGAACACAGGTAGAGCGACCGTAGTCGGAAGCTATCCTTCCGCAGGAGCTTTTGGGGATGTCGGCCGTGGGCAATACAGTCTTCCGGGAGAAATAAAAATGCAGTACCCAACCGGTAAGCCCGAAAACTCCGCAGGTGATTTGGTTATCGAGGGCATCGGCGTTATACCGGATATTCTCGTTCCTGTTACTGAAGAGAGTGTATTGGGAAAATCCGATTCCATCCTGGATGAAGCGGTTAAAGTATTGATGGAAGAAATAAGATAAAATCCCACGATCACATGAAATTAGCCAATCCTTATATCAAGGTGTGAAAATTCTCACCTGCCTTCTTTTGCATTGAGCAGAATCTCCGATTGGAGATTACTAAAACTGTCGTTATAAAAATCAGGCGGATAAGTACACCGCCCCATTCTTGTATTGGTTATTGCTTAATTTATGTGTTTTTATAGTTTTTCTTCCTGCACCTCAGTATAGATCAATGAGTTTCTAAATTCTATGAATAGAAACTTACTATACTGTAGATAGAGTACACATCAAAGGCTATAAATAGTATAAATAATACGCCAATCTGAAATTCTGCTTTTCGTTTATTAAATGAATGCATGATTGATACTTTACCATTATTTATTTTTTTAATTATTTCTCTGGTAACTCTAATCATCCACCCGCTTATTTCTAACCAACCAAAACCCATTCCAATTGCGATAGGAATAATAATTGGATAAAGATACCGTCCCACTGGAAGAAAAATGTGTGAAACGGATATATAAATTGCGCTTCGTACAAGTACAGCAAGTACCGTGAACGCTGTTGTTATAAGAAGTAAAAAAACGACCTCCCAGGGAATACCTCTTCTTTTTCGTATAAGACCAAACAAAATCCCAGCAAATAGAAATAGGGAGAAAATTCCTAAATTCCGATAAGGATGTAATCCAATGATGTAGACATGCCCCCAACCAAATTTCGCCAAGAAGGTGCGGAATAATCTAACAATCGTCAGTCTATATAAAAACCAGGTAGATTTTATGTCAATCAGTGAAGCGAGAACAAAAGATGGACGCGTATTGTCTCCCAAAAAGTCTGATCCAAGCCCATCAAGTATTGGAATAATGCGAAATCCGGAGATTTCTGCGGATCCGTTTTCAATGTAATTCGTAAAAGATTTTCCTGCCCAGGATCCAGTAGTACCATCTACATTTGCATAAGAGGGTGGTTGATCTATCGGATAGAGTCCTTCGGTTAGAACAATTCCATCAACATAAACAGTATTCTTATCACCTTGGAGACTATCGGGGAAATCAATTCCGATCCAAATTCTTGGAGATGTATCAGAAAATGTGGTGTGGTATGCGAAGAATTCCGGTTGATCACTTATTTGAATTAACTCGAAATATTGAAAATTTCCTGTGTTAAAGACTGGAGATTTCATTGATGCCGGTTTATCAGCCCACATCCAGAACCCCAGGGTAGCATTCTCACCTATTACTTTCTCCCCGGTTTCAATCGGGATAGGTTGTATTAATGGATTCATCCATTCAGGGCTAGTTTCCTGACTCGCATCCAACTGGATTACATACTCTCCTAAAACAGCTTTCTCTGTCGCAAGGCGTGTGGGTTCACTCTGGGAAGTAGAACGATACCATTTTAGAGCATCATCCCTAGTGATCGTTGTGAGTATTATCAGGGTAAATCCTGAAAATACAAGAATCCAAGCAAATCCCCGGAGTCTATTTCTAAACAACGAAAAAATCAGTGCTACTGGGAGAATCAAAAACGCGATAACAGCAGTACTCTTTGTGTAAAAACCAAGTACTGCTGCTCCAAATGCCAGCAGTAAATTCAATAAAGAGATACCTTTCGTCACCAAACGAACGCTTCCCCAGAGAGATAGTGACATAAAAAGAACTGCTCCAACATCATTATTTATCGAAGACATAACATCAACATATCCAGGTAGCATCGCCAGAATCAAAGGAGTAAGATACCTTAATGGATGACCTGCTGGTGTGAATTCGCGTACCATTCCCCAAGCAATCAAAATTGTGAGCAGCAAGATCGAAACAGATATCAGACGGACAAAATACATCTGAATCGTTACGTCTCGGTTCAATATAAGCTTCAATGGAATAGATGCCATACCATAATAAAGTGGTTTCCCTGCTAACTGGGAAACACCTGGAACCGGTCTTTGATCCTGAGCTGTCCCTAATTCCGGTTGGTAATCTAACCCCTTATAAAAATCATTCGCATACATTGACTCAAGGACAGAAAAAGTCAGTGCGGGATCGTAGTCATTTATTTGAGGTAATTTATTGCGATTTGCGACAAGCCAAACGTATTCAAAATGATTGGGTTCGTCATAGTGCTGCCAGGGCGGAACCAAGTATACATAAATCAATCCATGTAACAGGGCGATTACTAAAATGATAAGAATACCGTCAATTTCGCGAACACGAACGGAACTGTTATTTTCAGCAATCATATTCAGTTGTTAACTCATTGAAAGCTGATAAATTTTTTCAAAATGATCCTCTAAAATTCTATTGATTTGTTCAGCCATTGACCTAAAATCTTCTATAGTTCCCCCAATCGGGTCATGGATATCCTTCATGTTGCCCTCCATTTCACTGACCAAAAAAATTTTTGGCGATCTTTCAGGAAAACCGGTTTCTAAGGTCTCTTTGTGGGTTTTTTCCATAACCATTATTAAATTAGAATTGTCCATCAGGTCTTGCGAAATTGACCTCGAACGGTGTCCGCTCAGATCTATCCCATATTCTTTCAATATTTTTATTGTATTAATTGCTGCTGGTTGGTCACTGTATGCCCACACACCTGCTGATTGGATAAGCCATGGCTCTTCTCGATCTCTGGTAATTATTTTCATCAAACCTTCTGCCATAGGCGACCTGCAGATATTGGCTGTACAAACAAATAGAACAGAATTCATTTTTTATCCCTTTGATTTATTCTCTGTTACCAACCGAATTTTTGTCTTAACAATCTGTAAATAAACATTGGGTTCCCGATCAGGTACCGCATCCACTTCCCTTTAGGATCCATGCAAAACCGCCATAGCCATTCTAATCCAGCTTTATTGATCCAACCGGGCACAATTTTTTCTTCACCTGCCATATAGTCAAATAAAGCCCCAACAGCCCAGCATATTCTCGCTGAGATAAGTTCTTGGTTTTTATGGATCCATAATTCCTGAAATGGAGTACCCATCCCAACAAAAAGGATATCAGGAGAAATAACACTGATCTCGTTTAAAACCTTCTCTTGGCTCTCTTTAGTCAGATAACCGTCGTTATACCCAGTTATTTTCATTTCTGGGTGAATCTTTAATATGTTAATGACAGCTTTATTAATTATTTCTGGTTTACTAGCGATAATATATATTCGGATGTTATTTTGTACAATAAAATCAAATAACCTATCAATCCAATGAATTAATGATAACTTTTTTAGTTTGCATCCTCCCAATAAGCTGCTGCCCCATACAATGCTTGCCCCGTCTGAATATACAAGATCAGCCTGGTTAAGAACATCATAATATTCTTTATTTAATACGGTGGTATTCAGACAATGCGCGTTGGCATAAAAAATTGTTCTTTTCTTTTTCTCTGTAGTCCAGACCAGTATAGATTCAAGAATTTCTTCTTGATTTAAACAATGGATATCAATCCCAAGAATGTTGACTGTATTCAATTGGAGCAGTTTAAACGATCGAAAATCTCAAATAAACCAGACTATTCCAAGGTCTCAATAATCAAGCTGTACGCTACTTATGAATTCAATTCTTCCAGATCTGAATCAACCATCATTGTCACTAATTGGTCGAATTCAATTTTTGGTTTCCAATTTAGGTTACTTCTCGCTTTACTAGGATCAGCCACTAATTGTTTATTTTCGGTCGGCCGCATGAATCGTTTATCACTAACAACAAATTCCCTGTAATCCAGCCCTAAATGATTGAAGGCAATTTCACAAAACTCGCGAACTGAATGAGTTATTCCAGTACCAATCACATAATCTTCGGGGCTATCCTGCTGCATCATTAACATTATTGCTTCAGTGTAGTCTTTAGCAAATCCCCAATCCCTCCTGGCGTCCAAATCACCCAATCTCAATTCACTCTCCATACCCAATTTTATTTTTACTGCGGTATTAGCAATTTTTCTGGTAACAAAATTCAAACCTCTCCTCGGGCTTTCATGATTGAACAATATTCCCGATATCGCAAATAATCCAAATTGCTGACGGTAACGAACAGTCATCCAATGGGCATATAATTTAGCTATTCCATAAGGATTACGCGGTCGGAATGGTGTTTTCTCGTTCTGGGGGATTTCTACTGGATTCCCAAATAATTCACTCGAAGATGCTTGATAATAACGTGAATCGGGTTTAATCTCCCGGACTGCTTCCAATAAACGGGCTGCACCTAAACCAGCATAGTCTCCTACTTCAATACTTGAATCCCATGAATCATATGGCGAGGAAGGGGAAGCAAAATTATAGATGATGTCAGGTTGGATTTCTTCAACAGATTCGAATAAGGATGCTTTGTTTTTCAGGCTCCCTTCTATTAAGGTCAAACGATCAACGATATGACTTATATTATCCATTTGAACAGGAACGTCTAATGGAATCCAACCAAAAACTTCGTATCCTAACTCCAGAAGTAGTTCTGCCAGATAAGATCCATCCTGACCATTTACACCAAAAATTAATGCTCTGCTCAAAAGATCAACCTTCCATGCTGATTACCTGATCCTGCCAACGATGCCATTTGCCATGGTGCGCTTCCATAATCTTCTTTCCATCGCCCGGGCAATCTATTCCAAGCAATTCCATATCTGCATCAACCATTATCCTGACAAGATCTTTAAAGTAAATTCTTGGCTCCCAGTTTAACTCTTTCCTCGCCAGTGAAAAATCCGCTAACAAATAATCAACTTCTGTAGGCCTGTAATATCGAGGATCGATTTTTACATAATCGTTCCAATCCAGATTTACATAACCAAACGCTTCATCTAGAAATTCGCGTATGGAATGCGACTCACCGGTGCCGATAACATAATCGCTAGGGGTGTTGTGCTGCAGCATTTTCCACATCGCTGCAACATAATCCGGAGCGTAACCCCAATCACGTTTTGCATCCAAATTTCCCAGGTATAGAGTGTCCTGTTTCCCGGCTAAAATTGACGCAACCGCACGGGTTATTTTTCGGGTAACAAAAGTCTCACCACGGCGAGGGGATTCGTGATTAAACAGGATCCCATTGCAGGCAAACATTTTATAGCCTCTGCGGTAATTCCGTGTAACCCAATATGAATATAACTTTGCAGCTGCATAAGGACTTCTGGGCTGAAAAGGAGTGTTTTCGTTTTGAGGGGGAGGAGCATTGCCATACATTTCGCTGGAAGACGCTTGGTAAAATCGTGTATCCAACCTGCTCTTTCTAACAGCTTCCAGGATGCGAATGGTACCCAGACCAGTGATGTCTCCTGTGTATTCTGGAAGGTCGAAGCTCACCCTAACATGACTTTGCGCAGCAAGATGATAAATCTCATCTGGTTTAATTTCATATATCAGATCAACTAAATTGCCTGTATTTGCCAGGTCACCATAGTGGAGAAAAAGGAGTACTTTCTCTCCATTATGAGGGTCGTGATACAGATGGTCAATTCTCTTGGTATTAAATGTACTTGCCCGTCGAATTAAGCCATGAACCTCATATCCTTTTGATAGCAATAATTCTGCCAGATAAGATCCATCCTGTCCGGTAATCCCTGTTACAAGGGCTTTCTTCATATGAATATTTATTTCCTTTTCGATTGTATTGAACCTGCATCGAGCTCCAAGGGTACTTGCCTATGGCTTCCAAGCAGTTCTAAGAGTACTCTCACACGGACATTGCCGGGTAAGGTTGAGTCAAATATCGCCTGATATCCTTGAAATGGTCCCTCATTAATTCTTACTTCATCCCCGGGTTGCAGACCTGCTAATTCCTCACCTCCTGCTACATTGATTTTTTCAATCCGGGTTTGAATTTCATAAATTAAATTCTCAGGTACAATCGCCGGCTCACCCCCAAAACTTACCAAACCATTTGTATGCGGCATCCATTGAAATTCAGAAAGCCCAATTTCCTTCAAATCCACATTCACAAACAGGTAACCTGGGAAATATGGTTTTAATTTCCTCGCTCTGGGATTAACAGGCTTTACTCTGAGACGAGGGTAATAGGCTTTAATTCCCTGGGATAGGACTTGGCGCCAGACAACATCTTCCTTTCGAGGTTTACTTCTCAATGCATACCAGTAATTAGTCATACAAAAGAGTTAGATATATTTTTTATAAATTTTTACAAATCAATATTTGTTCCTGTGCTTCTACATCGATGATCAAAAGCAGAGATTATTTTGATCAGTTTTACACCATACAAGCTTTCAGAAAGTTTTGATTACTGAACTAATTTGCTGCAGCCCAAATAATCTTTGCAAATTCTTTTGCCTTCAGAGATGCCCCTCCAACTAATGCTCCGTCAATATCATCAACGGCAAAAAATTCTCCTGCATTATCCCCATTAACTGAACCACCGTAGAGGATCTGAACTCTTTCTGACAATTCACTACTAAAAACTTTTGACAAGGTATGGCGGACAACATTAGCAATGACTTCAGCAGCATCTTGAACTGTTGCAGCCTTTCCAGTACCGATTGCCCATACTGGTTCGTAGGCAAGCACAAGCGAGACTCTATCCCCATTTATCGAATTCGCATCAATTCCAGCCAACCCATTAGTTAATTGTCGGGAGACCACTTCTTCAGTTCGTCCATTTTCATTTTCATCCAATGTCTCTCCAACACACATAATCGGTATAAGATTGTATTCAAGGGCACTCTTAATCTTCTCGTTTACAGTTTCATCATTCTCACCAAATAAGGCTCTGCGTTCTGAATGGCCGATTATGACAAATTTGCACAATTCAGCAATCATTAAAGGTGAGACCTCACCGGTGAATGCTCCGTAACTTTTCCAATGCATATTCTGAGCACCAAGTTCAACAATTGTATTGGATATTGAATCTTTAACAGTTTTGAGTGCTGTAAAAGGTGGACATAGCACCACCTCGACAGAATCAATTCCTTTTAACTCAGGAATAAGATCAACTGTCAATTGATGCGCTTCGCTGGTGGTTTTATTCATCTTCCAATTCCCAGCAACGAAAGGTTTTCTGTTCATT
>JBJYWI010000265.1:0-1517 GCA_046259385.1 Anaerolineales bacterium | reverse complement strand
CTGACCGGCAAGATGCTCTGGAGGTGGATGAACCACTGACAGAGCGTGAACAGGAAGTATTACGACATGTATCCGAGGGGTTAAGTAACCAGGAAATTGCAAACGTCCTGTGCTTGAGCGAGAACACGGTCAAGAAACACCTGCGAAATATTTTACAAAAACTGCATTTGAACAATCGTGTCCAGGCGGCGGTATTCGCCGCGCGCGAGGGACTGGTCACCGGCGATTGATTCCAGGTTTATTTGAACAATTTATTAAGAAAATACCTCAACTATGTTCTGGATATATCCCTGCTGCTTGCCGGGTTAGCTTCCCTGGTGAGCAGCTACGTGTTGTGGTTCATATTACCGCGCGGAGTAGGCTTGCATGGAAGTGGAGCGACTTTTTGTGGGGGTGGCGGGATTGGAATTGCTGGGAATTATCAGGCTTTCTTTGGATATTTTCGATATACCTGGATCGATATTCACAACTGGGCATCGGTTGTCCTGGCATTTATCATCCTTCTCCATCTGATCTTGCACTGGAACTGGATCGTTGAGACAACCAAAAGAGTCGCCAGCCACCTCCAACGGCATACCAGAAAAGTGCTTGAGCTGTATGGCTCGATGGTGATCCTATTGATCCTTTTCATTTTCGATTGCCTGTCAGGCCTTGTGCTCTGGCTGGTGCTGCCACGCGGCGCAAGGGATTACAACCAAATGCTGGGTGGTTCTGGAAGGACATTCCTTGGGCTGCAAAGGATTGTTTGGCTCGATTTGCATGCCTGGGTTGCGGTGACGATCGTCTCGATCATCATCATTCACCTAATCTTGAACTGGAATTGGGTGGTAGGTGTTTCGAAAAAGGTCTATTGGGGGGTCATTGGTTTGGGGAGATGATCTTCACTTTTACGGAAAGGGCAAATCCCCCTGAGGCCTGACGTCCTTATTAAACGGTTGAGTGCTGGAGCGGATCGCATGGAAAATATACATCCATCTCAGGAAACGATCAGGGATGCCGGTTTGTACTTTGGGATCATAGGTGCATTGGCGTTCATGGTCTTAATTCTGATATTTCGGGAAGATTGGCGGGATCAATTCCAATATCTAAGTTATTTGCTGCCTGTCCCCGTGATTGCTCTGTTTATTGCGAAGAGGCTCACATGGCTTAGTGGCTTGCTATTCGTAGGATTGGGAATCGGTGCAGCGATATTCGATGTCTTTTTCTCCCCGACTCATCCTGGTCAGATCGCGGGTAGAGGCTTGGGATACACATTGGTGTTTGTCAGCCTGCCACTGCTGATATCGGGGATTCTTTACCTAATCCTGTGGAGGAAAATGCGTTAAGGCATTGAACCACTGCCCCGGTAGCTTTGCACGAAACGGTGGTTGGTCCCCCACCCACTGGGGGTTAGCTGGGGTGGCAACCACGGTGTGTTTACCCTAGGTGGGGGAGAGTCGTATGGCATTTTCATCTGAGGTTACTCCGCCTGAACGGCTGGGCGGTTTTCCGACTCATTCCCGGAAATCGCTTCTGTT
>JBJYWI010000264.1:0-1577 GCA_046259385.1 Anaerolineales bacterium | reverse complement strand
TAATATCGATTTCTACTACCATATATTGTGTTAATTAGTTCTTGACATACAAAATACATAATCTTATAGGGATATTAAATGAATGTTAATTTAACATTGTTCGAAAATGGAAGGAGGTGATTAAGGAGATATAACCATGTTTAAAAACATCGGCTTTATTTCCACACGGTTTTCAGGCACAGACGGGGTTACCATGGAATCCAGCAAGTGGTCGGAAATTTTAGAAAAAATCGGCCATAGCTGTTTCTGGTTCGCTGGTGAATTGGACAGGAACTCCCAAAAAAGCTTTCTTGTTCCTGAAGCGCACTTTAAGTATGAAAAGAATCAGTGGATTAATGAACGGATATTTGGACACAAAGTTCGCAATCCTGCCGTGACGGATATAATTCATGATCTGAAGATACTTTTAAAGAATAAGATTCGAGAATTTGTCTCACAATTTAATTTGGATCTTCTTATTGCGCAGAATGCACTTACCATTCCGTTGAATATCCCTTTGGGAATCGCTTTGACTGAAATTATCGCAGAAACTCAGATTCCCACAATTGCCCACCACCATGATTTTTATTGGGAAAGGACACGATTTTCCGTAAATGCCGCAGGGGATTACTTGCGCATGGCGTTTCCGCCCAACTTGAATAATATCGAACATGTAGTAATTAATTCCGCAGCCAAAGAAGAGCTTGCACTTCGAGCAGGGATTTCCTCTAGGATAATTCCCAACGTCCTGGATTTTGATAAACCACCGGAAGTGGATGAAAATCAAACCATAGCCTTTCGCGAATCATTGGAACTTGAACCACAAGATCGTATAATTCTTCAACCGACACGTATTATACAGCGTAAGGGTATTGAACATGCCATAGAGTTGGTTGAAGACTTAAAGGATCCTCGATACAAGCTGGTCATCTCACATGAAGTAGGTGATGAAGGGCATGAATATGCTGACTGGCTTCAAGAAATAGCTCGTGAACGAGGCGTTGATCTAAAGTTAGTGAAAATGCGCGTATTAGACCCAATAAATAATCATAAAGGTAACAATGGCAAGCCGACACTTTGGGATATTTATCCTCATGCCGATTTCATTACCTATCCCAGTTTGCATGAAGGATTTGGCAATGCGTTTCTTGAGGCTGTTTATTTTAAAAAGCCGATATTGATTAACCGGTATGGTACATTTGTAAGAGATATTGAGCCTAAGGGATTCGATCTGATTGTCATGGACGGTTATCTCACCAAAAAAAATGTTCAAAGCGTAAGGGAATTCTTAAAATCACGTGAAAAAAAAGATAGGATGGTAAATCATAATTATGATGTTGCCAAGCGGAACTATTCCTATGCGATCCTTCGGCGGGGGTTAAACAATATTTTTATTAACTTCTTTGGAATGGACGCATAATTATTTTCCAGCCTTTAGATCTATTAACAACTAAACACAACAGACAGCAAAATAACCGCTGCAACCCTGTTTGATCCGAACACATCTTGATTATAGGGGAGACTCATTATGGCAATCCGAATTGTGCGTCTCGGCACAGACCGGTTTAAGGGAGAAGGACTACGCATCGGGACGGTGA
>JBJYWI010000263.1:0-1718 GCA_046259385.1 Anaerolineales bacterium | reverse complement strand
GGTGATCCCAAGGCAAATATAGAAGCTCTCAAAGAAGCTGGTATAAATGCACATTTCTATGTTTCGCCAAATACCGCTCATGAATGGCAAAGTTGGCGGCGTGGATTACATGAATTCGCCCAACTTCTGTTCAAAAACTAAAGGAGAATAAAATGAAACAGCGTATTAGTATATTAACTATTTTCTTATTGATTATTTCAGGTTCGTTATGCCTGGCACAGACAGAACAATCAGCTGCTAAAGAAGACTTTAAGCCTGCTTCTACCAATCAACCGGGCAGAGAATATCCACAGGTAAATTCAGAGGGCAGGGTACGTGCCCAGATTTCGGCGCCTGATGCAGAAAAAGTCCAACTGGATATCAGTGCGGTAAAATACGACCTAACTAAAGATGAAAATGGCGTCTGGACCGGCGACTCCAATCCTCAGGACGAAGGATTCCACTATTATCAGTTGTGGATTGACGGGGCCGCAGTGCCTGATCCAAACAGCCTGTATTTCTTTGGCGCAAGCCGCTGGGGCAGTGGTATCGAAATCCCAGCCCATGACCAGGATTTTTATGCTCTCAAAGATGTTCCGCACGGACAGACACGTCGGATTCTATTTTACTCGAATAGTACCGACAGTTCACGTACAGCTTTTGTATACACGCCGCCGGATTATAACAAAGACCTGAACAAACGATATCCCGTATTATATTTACAGCACGGTTATGGCGAGGATGAAAATGGTTGGCCCGGTCAGGGGAAAGCCAATCTCATTATGGATAATTTAATCGCCGAAGGCAAATCCAAACCATTTATTATTGTTATGACTTACGGCATGACGAATGACGTTCCGATGGGTGGCCTGAGAAATTTTGATATCAACCCATTTCAAACTGTTCTCGTAGATGAGTTGATCCCGTATATTGATTCTAATTTCCGTACGCTCTCTGATCAACCTAATCGCGCCATGGCAGGTCTTTCGATGGGTGGCTTCGAAACCAGGTTAATCACCCTGAAAAATCTTGATGTATTCTCGCAGATTGGTTTATTCAGCGGTGGCAGCATCAGTAAAAAAGATGTTACGGATACGCCGGGTTTTAAAGATAAAGTTAAATTGGTTTTTGTAAGTTTTGGCAGCCGTGAACTGGAAGGACGCAGAGGCGGTTGGGGAGGCGATCCGAAAGCAAACATTGAAGGACTTAAAGAATTAGGCATCAATGCACATTTCTATGTATCTCCCAATACGGCTCATGAGTGGCAAAGCTGGCGACGCGGATTGCATGAATTCGCTCCGCTTCTGTTTCAAGATTAAACCGTTGGATAAATAATATAGAGTGCATCTAGTGTTGATTAAATCACTTATGGAGATTATTCAATGAGTAGATGGTATATAATAATTTTATTAGCAACTACAATGACTGTTGGATTTTGTATTGCTCAATCGAACCAAGCTGTGGTTGTAGAGGACTTTAAGCCGTCTTCCATTAATCAACCGGGCAAACAATTTCCTCAGGTCAATTCCGAGGGTCGGGTACGAGCCAGTATTACTGCGCCTGAAGCGCTGAAAGTTCAACTGGACATCGGCGGAGTAAAATACGATATGACCAAAGACGATAGCGGTGTCTGGACCGGTGATTCGAATCCGCAGGATGAAGGTTTTCATTATTACCAGCTTTGGATTGACGGAGCTGCGGTTCCTGATCCGGGCACTATGTATTTTTATGGTGCCAGC
>JBJYWI010000262.1:0-2324 GCA_046259385.1 Anaerolineales bacterium | reverse complement strand
GATGCTGCGGATGTCCCAGCAAAGTAATATGGAGAAGATGTCGCCCCTCCTCCAAGTCTGGTTGTTGTATTATTGTAGGAAGGAGCCAATAAATCTAAATAGCTGTTGCTGTTGCTGTAACAATTTATTTGATCTACAGCAGTTGAGTTATCCGTACATACACTCCATCTGATTCTCCCAAAGCTGCCATCATAAACCGCACCAACAGAGATGGCATTGGATAAACATGCTGGACTGCCCATCTGTGAGCTCGAAGCATCGTTGCCGGAAGCTGCAAAAACTGATATATGGCGGCTTGATATTATGTGTTCAAATACTAGAATTCCCAACCCCTTATTCTGCTATGGAAATTTTCCCATCAATACTCTAGTATATAAGGGGAGTGCTAAAAGTTTACCCACCCCCTACAGGTTTTTCATACTCCCTGATCTGGTTGATATTTACTCATGATTTTTATTTCCTTTCGACTACGTTTAGTCCCAAGCAAATCAGTCCAACCTCACAAACTAACATACCAAACCCTTCTTCGGTGAATATTTGATTTCGATGTTATCAGGTTTTACGACGTAAATTTTGGAATTTCAAATCTCCCTCCGTACGTCCATAATCCAGATCCAAAATTTTGCAGCATTTTAAAATCTCGCTTGATCAAAACAGGGATGTGTGCCGATATTTCACTGCAAGTACATTCCCTGGCTGATAAGCAAGAAGCTTTTGTGCTATGAAACCTGAGGAAGAATGAGAACGGATGTTCATTTAAACTGGTATAGTACCAAACCTAATTTTGATGAGTGTCGAGAGTGTAATATAAAATTTTTTTCAGATCATTATTAAAAAAGTTAGTCATTGACGGTTTCTTCCGTTATTTTTGAGCTGTTGTGGGGAAAACTGCTGAGATAATATCAGGTTTAAACCATAAAGCAACGTTATAAGACTCGATATATTATTTGAATTTTGATTTATGAAATCTGGAAAATAGTAGCCAATGTGTATGGGTAATCTGTAAAAACGAATGCGAATAATTAAGAGGATAACATGATAGATAAGGCTTTATATTCTTCTGATGGTGAAGTCCCCACCTATCTGGATATCCAGGCGGAAACCGGAATAACCAAGCATATGGGCGGTTACCAGGCTACGGATGCACTCTACGACTTGTGTCACCTGAAGCAAGCTCAGCGAGTGCTTGATGTCGGATGTGGGATTGGTGCGGGTCCGGTGTATATAGCCAGGCGTTTTGGATGCAGGGTGATGGCGGTTGACATCTCGGCTAAGATGATTTCCTGGTCTAAACAGCGCGCAATACGGGAGGGTTTTGCTGATCTTATTGACTTTCGTGAAGCGGATGTTTGCGACCTACCGTTCAAAGAAAACGGGTTCGATGCTGTGATTGTAGAATCTGTACTTGCGTTCGTTGAGGACAAAAAAAACGCCATTAAGGAACTGATACGAGTAACAAAACCGGGCGGGTATATCGGGCTAAATGAGTCATACTGGCTTCAGGAACCGCCAGAAGGGCTTATTGCATACGGGCACTCTATTGCCCCGGCGATTATCACTGAAGCAGATTGGCGCGCTTTATGGGAAAACTCTGGGTTGGAGGAATCTGTTGTCCAGCAGTACCAGGTAGATGCCAAAAAGGAACTCCGTGACCGTATAAAATGGATTGGATGGAGATCGATTCTGCCGGGTTGGGGAAGGATAGTCAGGTTATTGTTGACTAAACCCGAATGGCGCACCGCTGTGAAAGAGCAGCTTGACCCGCCTGTCGAACTAGTTGAATTGCTTGGATACGGGTTGTTTACCGGTCGAAAACCGCAGAAATGATTAAATCTGCAACTTTTGCTGGAAAAATTTAAGGTAGTTCTTGTTGAAATTAAACTCTATTTAGGTCCTAGATATGTGGGTTGTATCAAAGCCCGGGAAAAATTTATAGCCTCCTCCATAATATGTAATTGTTATAATCTCGGACTGGTTTGAAAAATATAAGAAGGCTTCTTCACCAATGCTCATAGAACTCGCAGGATAATTTTATTGTTATCCAAAGTGGAATATAAACATGCTTTCATTCCTAGAGATATTCTCTTAAAAAATAAGGTAAGCTCTGATAATTTGCCAACTTGTTATTGGGAATGCTCATTTGTTATAATCCAAGTTCCATTCCCATCCATAGATGCAGAATAGATCCGTACATTATCTTGTAAATTAGCAGAGTATCAAAATTCTACCCGCCCCCTTTAAGAATTCCTCGGAATTTTATAAGATTTATTGTT
Organism: Anaerolineales bacterium; assembly: GCA_046259385.1. Lineage (GTDB taxonomy): Bacteria > Chloroflexota > Anaerolineae > Anaerolineales > UBA4823 > CAVWDI01. The sequence continues at coordinate 51 of JBJYWI010000262.1, read as the reverse complement.
TGTTGATTTCCTTTTTAGTCGCTTTATGCATCTCAAAGAAGGAAGATTATT
>JBJYWI010000261.1:0-3588 GCA_046259385.1 Anaerolineales bacterium | reverse complement strand
TGCGGGCGACGGTAGAGTTGCTTGAAACAATTGGGGTGCCAATTATTGGGTACCGGACTTCTGATTTTCCGGCATTTTACTCAACCCTGAGTGGGATCAAACTGGAAAGTTCAGCTGAAACAGCGGAGGAAATCGCGGAAATCGCCGACCAGATGTGGAATTTGAATTCTACAAGCGCATTGCTCGTGGCAAATCCGCCTCCAGCAGAATATGCAGTATCTTTTGAAGAAATTGAAAGAGCTGTAAATGAATCGGTAAAAGAAGCCGAGCGGGAAGGAATTTCAGGAAAGGAGGTTACACCATACCTCCTTGAAAGAGTGGCAGATAAAACATCTAAAAGAAGCATAAAAGCAAACCTTGAGCTATTAAAAAACAACGCAAAAACTGCAGCAAGCATAGCAATTGCGTATAGTCATTTATAATAATATTTAATAAAACCTGTATTTCAGTAAGTGATTGTTGAACGTGACGTTGGTGTGGGTGTTCGGGTTCTGGTTGGCCAAGGTGTGATTGTTGGGGTAACAGGAGTTCGGGTTATAGTAGGCCAAGGAGTTTGGGTGGGCGTAATGGTGGGTGGTTTATAAGGGGTTGAAGTTGCTCTGGGTGTATTTGTAAGTCGTGGTGTTGCAGACGGGAACGGAGTCCGACTTGGAACCGGTGTGGAGGATGGCCAGGGAGTTCTTGTAGCAGTTCTGGTAATGGTCGGTGTTTTGGATGGAGTAAAAGTTGCGCTTGGCACAGCAGTTGGAGGTTCACCTTCAACTGTAAAAAATCCGCTTCGTTTCCAGTTAAGACCGGTAAAAATCTGGACCTGGTACTCGCCTGGAGTCCATTCGGATGGGTCTGGTTCCCAATCGGTAAAACCAAGGCCACCGGAACCACCGTCCCAAGGTATCGTTTCATAGTGAACGAGTTCATCTTCTCGGTACCATAGGGCGGACCACTGCGAACCAACAACCATGTTATCGTAACTGAAAACTGCGTACATATGATTAATCGGATTCTGGAAAACTTCACCCGGTTTTAATGGCCGGTACTGGTCATCAAGCCCGTCAGTAAAGGTTAATCTGCTGAATACTGCTTCAGAATTAGGTGTGATTGTGCTTTCGAATTCGATTTCTATTGAAAGCGGAATTTTTGGGGTAGGTGATGAGGTGGGTGTGTAAGAAATTGCTGGAGATGGAGTGATTGAAGGAGTCACAGTTATCGAAGGAGTAACTGTAATCGTTGGTGTTAGGGTGATTGTTGGAGTAAGAGTCGAGGTAGGCGTTGGTGGAAAGACCTGATAGATTAATGTTTCCGCCTGTGTCGGAAGCAAAAGAGCAAGGATTATCAGGAACATTGAAAAGAATAAAAACCGCCAGCCACGTGTCATTGTCACTCTTCGCATCCTGAAAAACGGAAGTGTGCGCGCTCTCCGGATCATCCTGACTCCCTGCCAAAGGAAGAATATTATGGTAATGATAGTGATTACCAGAGCGGTCTGGATGGCGGTATGAATGTCAAGGGACATTGGTCTATTGATTATTGGTCAGGTCTATTATTTATAGTATTTTCAACAGGCGCGATTATATCAAAGCTGAAATAAATAACTTAGAGGTTTGCCAATGGAAATGCAATCAAGTGTTTGATTCAGCGACAACATAATTCCGCAAAGTTCCAATCCCCTCAATCCTTGTTTCCAACATATCACCATGATTTAGTTGCCCTACACCAGCAGGTGTTCCCGTAAGGATTAAATCTCCAGCTTCGAGGGTCATCACCGAAGTTATAAAAGCGATTAACTGCCGAATGCTGAAGACCATGTCCCTAGTAGTCGCCATCTGGCGCATCTCTCCATTTACATAGCAGGTGATCAAAGCGTCTGCAGGGTCAAAATCGGTCTCTATCCATGGCCCAACAGGGCAAAATGTATCAAAACCCTTAGCCCGTGTCCACTGCCCGTCACTGCGCTGGAGGTCCCTGGCGGTGATATCATTCCCGATTGAATAACCTAAGACATATTCCAAGGCTGCATCCGTGGAAATCCAGCGACCCTTTCTGGAGATTACGATCACCAGTTCTGCTTCATGTTCAACCTGTTGAGATTGAGGAGGCAGATAAATCTTTGCTTCCGGTCCGATAATCGACGATGGTGGCTTAAGGAAGATTAAAGGTAAATCAGGCACATCATTGTTGTGTTCTTTAGCGTGTGCGGAGTAATTTCTGCCAATGCAGATAATTTTTGTTGGATGAACCGGTGCCAGCAGCTTGACATCTTCGATTGGGATTTTAGCTTCCTGGCGCTGGAATTCGCTATATGGCGTGCCTTCAATAGAACCAATAAATGTAGAACCCCTATCATTAAAAGACCAGCCATATTCAATACCCCCATTTGAATTCTGGTATCGGACAAAACGCATGTCTATGAAACCGGCAGGGTTTTTATGTAAAATCCAGGATTCTAGACAGAGAATTCTATCAAATTAATCAGCAACAGATTGAATTTGTTTTACATATTTTGAGACTGCTTGTTCTGATCCGTGATAGCGCTCCTGGTATTTCATTCGCAGAACCTGTGAAAGCGCATAGACAACTGCTTCAAGAGAGACAATACCTACTCCAATTCCAGGATGTGTTTGGGCAGAAATGACGGTATCGGCATACCTTGCGGATGCTAGTGAAGCCGCGCCAACAATTGCAGCGGTTGGAATATTTTTATTTTGAGCTTCTTTTAATGCCCTTGAAATATATGGAGCTTGACCAGCAACCTCCATCGCAAGCAGTAAATCCTGCGGCGAAGAGATATTCACTGTCCGAGCGAGGTCAGCAATTCCTGATCTGGCAATGTAAACTGGAAAACCTCCTTGCTCGAGATAAAGAACAAGGCTGTACGCAGTTGGTTGGGTGGGTCCTTCAGCCAGGATAACAATTCTTCTTGCTTTCCCAAATTGATCCGCAAGATTTTCGAGCGCTTCGATATCCAGAGAATTGCGGGTTCTTTCCATAGCAAGTGTAACTTCGTCCATGGCATTAAATGCTATCATGGTAACTGAGCCAGAGTCCTGCGCTTCGATAGGACGGATAAGTAGCTCAGATTTAACTCGAGATCGGATTTCTCTCTGCAATTGTGGATATCCTGAGTATTCGAGCGATTGTGAGAACCGGACAACAGTGGCAGCGTCCAGGTCTAAGGTATGGGCAAGTTCACTTGCAGTCATGAATGCTGCTTCTACATAAGCATCCAGCAGGAAGTCAGCAAGTTTTGCGAAACTCTTAGACATATTGGGGCGTTCAGCTCTAATTTTTTCTTCGTAATTCATGATAAGCTTCCTCCCATCCCAAAGTCTGTGAAATCCAAATTTGATTGATTTATGGTTCATCCTTACTGCGAGTGTAACATATTTACATAATTAATGCAATACAAAGTGATTATTAGAGCTTTTGATACAAATAATGCTTACATAGATATTCTTGAAAATAAATATGAATAATAAACGGAGGAAATTCTATTGACAAATTAGGAAACTCACAATATAAAAGGTAATGATTAACAACGTATTGTATCTGGGCGGATAGCTCAGTTGGTTAGAGCGTTTCCCTTACAAG
>JBJYWI010000260.1:0-1653 GCA_046259385.1 Anaerolineales bacterium | reverse complement strand
ATTGAGATTTATGTTGAAGGGTTTCGATGTCATTTAGGTGTTGTCGCTCTTTTTTCAGGATTGGCGTTTGGAATCAGCTATCTGGCTCCTTTATAATCGTTAGACGTTTATTTCAAAGGATTACTTTGCCAACATGACCACGACCATACTTTATATCTATATATTCTGGAGGCAACTTGAAAAAATATTGGAAAGAATATGAATGGTCCAATATTCGCGCCATGTTGCGTAATCTAAAATTGGAACCTGAAATTTGTATAGATGATTTTAATGATCGTCTAGTTGTTATTACCGGAGCAACTTCAGGAATAGGATATGCCACTGCACTAAAATTTGCTTCTGAAGGTGCCGATATTTTATGTATTAACAGGAATGAAGAAAAATCGAAATTATTATGTGAAACACTAGAACATCAATTTGACGCAAAATGCACCTACTTGATTGCTGATTTTTCAAATTTAGCAGAAGTTCATACTGTCGGAAAACAATTGGCTGCGTTGGATAGAAAAATTGATATCTTAATCCACAATGTTGGTATTTTTGTGACAAAAAAAACTTTCACAACCAACAACCTGGAAACGGTCTTTCAGACGAATTATCTTAGCACGTATATATTGAATCACTACATACGAGAAAAATTCAAGAATCAACAAAACGGCCGAATCATATTCGTGAATTCTGAGGCGCATAGGTTTGCTGTATGGGGCTTACATTTGGATGATCTTGCCTGGGAAAAGCACCATTATACAGGATTGAGAAGTTATGGTGCTGCGAAAATGGCGCAATTGCTATCGATGATAAAACTTAATGAATATTTTGCCGGAACCGGGGTGACGGTGAATGCAATGCACCCGGGTAATGTTAAGACGAATAGTGGTCAAAACAATGGAAGGATCTACAAGTTAATCAAGAGGATAATTGTTGATAGATCAGCGAGACCTTTAGAGAATTCGGCAGAAGCCCTCTATTATTTAGGTGTGTCTAGTAAATTGGATAACACTTCTGGTAAGTTCTTTAATCTCACAACGGAAGAAGAACCCGCACCTCCAGCATTGGACAAGGACGCAGCAGAAAAGTTGTGGGCATTGAGTCATGAGTTGGGTGGATTTAAATGACATCAAAAAATGAAGTTGTGATTGTGGGCGCCGGCATGGCAGGGTTAACTGCGGCAGCCTATTTAGCAAGGGATAATTACAAAGTTTTACTGCTTGATAAAAATGACAGGAGCGGGGGATTAGTCCATACATTTGAATTTGATGGGTTTTTCTTTGATGCTGGTCCCAGGGCTTTAGTAAATTCTGGAATTGTAAAACCTATGCTAAATGATTTAGGAATTGGTTGGGATTTCTTGGAGAACAAAATCTCGATTGGTATTGAAGACCAATTGTTCCGTGTTGATTCAATGGATTCCCTTAGGGAATACGACCGTATACTAGACAGTCTTTATCCTGGAAACCTAGAAGATATAGAAGAGATCATATCGACAATTGATGAACTGTCTGAGCACACCAAAATCTTATATCAATTTGATAACCCAAATTTTGTCAACCTTAGGAATAACAAGAGATTTATATTTAAGAAATTAATACCCTGGACAGTGAAGTTCCTTAATGCTCTAAGGAAGTTTAATCAGTTCAATATGCCAATGGAAGA
>JBJYWI010000259.1:0-10966 GCA_046259385.1 Anaerolineales bacterium | reverse complement strand
TACTTTCTTCCATGCCTGGAAGTCCTTAACTTTTGATCTTACTAACATACTTGTCATGTTCGTTTCTCCTTTGGTTAATTTAGTTTTGGTCTATTGGTTTACAAACCTTTTCTGGTTGAGGTTTATTTGTGAATTGGTTTGCCACTGTGTTCTTGATTATTTTATAAAAATTATCTTTACCGTAAATTGATCGAAGAATTAAGTATAATTTAGACCAACAATATCCTAATTATACTGACATTAATATTTTTTTTGTTAAGGAACTGATTAGAAACGCAGAAAGTAGACGCAATGTAGCTTTTCTTAACTTATGAAACAGAATGAGGTGGCAAAATAAGTGAAAAATTTCGAGAATTTGATTTGACATTATATAATTTAAAATCCGAGGGTAAACCTTTGATAATCCATAAAGAATACCTAGAAATGGATTTTTTATAATGCATAAAGAAGATTTTTAAGAACCTGCTGGTGCAGCATCTCCATACCTTCTTTGATGCGGGTGAGATCTTCTATCAGGTCAGCCTCGCTGGCCGCGAAGGAGAGGCGACTCAAAATATATTATTGGACCCCCACCATTCTGCCCACCTCTGTTTTGTTTTAATCCCAAATTATCTTATGGATCAGTTTTTGGGAGCAGACCAGAGAATATAAATCTTGGGCTGGCATGCATACAGGATTGATGTTATCAGGAACGGGTGTGAAATAATTCAAATAACAGACGTAAGTTGTGCTCTTTGTTAGTTTCTCCCAAATATGCCCACCACCTGTGGAACGAACACAAAATACCACTGTACTTGAAAGTAAAAACAAAATTTGGTATAATCTAAAAAAATATCAAGTATTATGGTACACAATCAGTAAGAATAATATAACATCACTTACGTAATGGGTATGCATAATACTTCTTGGTCAAGAACAGCACAGCCTTTAGCATTCACGAAGGATAGATTTGAGATGGGCAGTCTGTTCTCCTCATCTGAGCCAGACCAAGTTGGCTGGTGATCAAGTAAATACAGAATTTAGGCAACAAAACCTGGCTTGATGATCCAAGGGCGACCGACATCAATCCAGGTTTTTTTATTCCTGGAAATATCGTAGATATAATCAAATTATAAGGAAATAGGTGTAAAAAGCATAATATAGGCAATCATCGAATCACAAATATTACATAACTGATATCCCTGCATTACTGAATCTCCTATACTTGCTTCGGAATTTGATGGCGAAGTTTAATTAAAAGGATTAGCCGGAGGTTACAAATTATTGGCAGGGATTTTTTGTTTGACATTTTTAATTATTCGAATGTGGAAACTATTATTAAGTTGCCTTTCAATACAGCGCTGGAATGATCACTTGGATTGTAATCGCCGAAACGACCCGGAAGCTTCGCGGAGAATTGACCGATCGATCATTGAATTGTCTCTTCAAGATATTAGCGAAGACGATAAAAACTTAAAGGAAAGAGTACTACTGAGCGGGATGCATGAACTAAATCCCCAGTTTCGCCATAAGGCTGCCTACCGTGCACTACACGGCAGTATGTCTCGCCAAATAAACAAACGTGTAAAGCCAATACTTGTTTCTTTGCATGGCCTGACAACCAGTTTTGAAACTTCGACAGTTGCTTACCACTTACTATTGGAATGGGAGAAGGTTAATAATGTCAAGCCTACCTAAAAATGAATCAAATTTATCATCTTTAGACCAGATCCGTAAGACTGAAGCAGATGTTACCCGCCAGATTGCCTCCGTTCGCGAGGCTGCTGGACTTAAAGTGGCACGTGCACAGACTCAAGCTAATGAGCTGCTTGATGATGCTCGTCAAGCTGGAAAGCGTGAAGGAGAAAAGCGCTATAAGGCAATTCTTTCCAACACGGAGGAGGAAGCGCAAGTGATTATTGCCCAATCGCATAACCGTGCAGCGCACTTGCGCCGCAGAGCTGGTAGACGATTCGCGCTTGGCGTTCACCGTTCATTGAACGTTATCCTTGGTTTGCAGGAGACTGGAGAATACAAATGAACATTGAAATGTGCCCACTTGAAATTGTGGGGCTCAAATCAGATCTTCCTGATACCATTCGGGTTTTACGAGACTTAGGATTTGTACACATTGATGAGCTGGCAAAGACTCCGGAGGTCTCTGCTCGTCCGCTGACTTTGGATCGAAAAACCCTCCATATTCAGGAGGAGTTGAGCTTCTTGGTTGCCCGTATTGAGGGTTTATTGGATGAGTTGGGTGGATTTCCAGAAGGAGATTATATCCATCCAGAAGAGGATTGTTTGTCCAAAGCTCGCGCAGGTGTGGAGCAGCTTGTGCCCAAGGTGCAGTTGCTAACCAGTCGCCGTGAAAAACTCCTGTCCGAGTTGGCTTCGCTACCGCGATACGAAGCCACACTCCGTAAACTCTTGCCAATCAGCCCTCCATCGGCTCGTGAGTCTGGAAATTTAACAATTGGTATTTTTGTGAGTATGGCACATGTGGGTGTTCTGGATTCGGTAGGTAAACGTGCAATGGACCTCACTGGTGGACGTGCTGAGGTGGTCGCCAGCGATGTGGATACCTCAACAAGGGCGATGTTGATTGTATTCCCGGAAGAGTTTACTGGGGAAATTGAAGCCCTTTTGGGTCGTGAGGATGTCTCCCGTTTGCGGTTGCCTGCCGAGTTGGGTGAAGGACCACCCGATGTCGTTCTTGCATCACTACGCAGACGCATGACCATAATCCCTAATGAGATTGAAGACATCGAGCGCGAGCTGAAAGGACTTGCTGCCCTGTGGAGCCAAAAATTAGTCGCTTGGCGGAATGCTTTACGTGACCGGATTGAATCCAACACTGTATTGTATCGTCTCGGTGAGACAGATATGACCTTTGTATTAGCTGGTTGGGTACCTACAAAGGAATATGACGATCTGGCAACCACACTAAAGGAAAAAATCGGCGATACATTGTTAGTGCAGAAATTGGTAATCACACCCGAATTAATAAAACGGTCGCCTGTAGCTCTCCATAATCCTCGCGTAGTCAGACCTTTTGAAAGCCTGGTTTATTTACTTGCCTTACCACGTTACGGTCATATAGACCCAACCTGGCTTATGGCTTTCTTCCTGCCGATATTCTTCGGTATGATTCTCGGCGACGTTGGCTATGGTTTATTCTTACTGATCCTTAGTTTGGGGCTTTTGAGAAAGTTCAAAATAGGTGTGATACACGATATATTAATTGTCCTGGCGATGGGTGGTGGTTGGGCGATCGTATTTGGCTTTTTATATGGTGAGGCTTTTGGCACCCTAGGAGAAAAAATTGGAATGCACCCCTTGTGGTTTGACAGGGCTAGTCCTGCAAACGTAGCTGGTTTCTTGATTATGACATTGGTTGTTGGAGCTATACATGTCACGCTGGGTTTGGTCCTCGGGGTGTGGGAAGCTCTAAAGGCTCGAAATCGGAGTCATCTCCTGGAACGCAGCGGAATGCTCTTAGGATTGGTGAGTCTCTTTCTTCTTGTAGCTGTACTCGCAAATATATTACCGTCCGAATTAAGAACTCCAGCTTGGGCGGGCATGGTTATAGGTATTGTCTTGTTGGGATCCTCTTTAGGCTGGTTGGGCGTCATCATGGGTCCTATAGAGTTTATCGGTTTGATTGGTAATGTACTTTCATACTTGCGTATCGCTGCTATTGGATTGGCTTCGGTTTACCTGGCAAAAGTAGCAAACGATGTGGCTGGCACTGCTGGCAATGTCCTTGTGGGAATTATCATCGCGGTGCTAATCCATGCCCTAAATCTGGTGCTTGGTGCTTTTAGCCCAACTATCCATAGTTTACGTTTGCACTACGTTGAATTCTTCCGCAAGTTCTTTGAAGGCGGCGGTAGAGCGTACGAACCATTCAGGAGCAGCTTGAAATCAGACATTCGTAGATAGGGAGGAAGAAATGGAGACAGGAATAGGAATTGGTCTAACAGCAATTGGCGCAGGTTTGGCTGTTGGGCTGGCAGCTATTGGAACAGGTATGGCCCAGGCTCGGATTGGTTCGGCGGGGGCAGGTGTGATCGCCGAAAAACCAGAGTCTCTTGGAGCGATTATTTTACTCATCGCCATACCAGAAACCATGGTAATACTTGGTTTTGCCGTTGCAGCAATGGTATTGCTTCTTGGTGGTTAATATGACTTTGTCCGCTTTATTGGAAGCCATTCAAGCCTCAGGCGATTCTCAAGCTCGCAAGATTGAGATGCAGGCTTACACCAAATGCAGTGAAATTCTGGCTAACACCCGCCTCGAGGCTGAACAGGTTGAAGCGGAGTCGCATGCTAAGTCTGTAGAACCGGCATTTAAGGAACGGGCCCGTATTCTACAGCGGGCTCGCCTTGAAGCTCTGCAAATTCTTGGAAGCGCCCGTGAGGAGTTCGTTGATTCAACCTTTGCTCAAATACGTACGCAGCTTGCAGAAACCCGTACAAAAAAAAGCTACCCTCAAATATTGCAACGTTTGACTGAGGAAGCCTTAGCTGAACTCAAAGAGTCAATGAAATCTTCGGGAACGGTCCAACTAGAGGCTGACCCGAAAGACCGGTTAGTGCTAGAAGGTATTCTACAAGATATTGGATTGGATTATTCGGTCAAGTATGTCCTGGATTGTTGGGGTGGTCTGATTGCCAAGTGTGAGAATGGTCGGGTAGTCGTTATAAACACCTTGGAAGCCAGATTGGAACGCGCCACTCCTTACCTGCGATGTTACTTGGCTGCCCTCTTTGAAAATACAGATGCTGAAATCGAAATAAGTCAAATTTCTGAGAGGCAGTTGGTTTCTATATGATTGGGAGATAAATCTTAAATCAATTGATTCTTAACAGATAAACTAAAAAAGGATATTCCTTGAGGAACACCTGTAAATGTCTGGTTATGATTACGGTAATGCACGCTTGCATGCTATGAAATCCCGCCTGCTATCCAGGAGTGAAATAGAAGAACTGGTTGCTCTCGACAATTTGCAGGTCTTAATCGCCGCGCTTACTAAGACTGCCTATCGTAAATCAATCGGGGTTGCGTTGGCTCACACCAGCGGCATGAGTTGTATTGCCGAAGCGCTCCGTAATGATCTGATAAACACCCTGGGAAAAATCCGCAAGTTCTATCAGGGGCAGGCAGGGGAAATGGTGACCGTTATGCTGCGTAGATACGATATCAAGAATCTGAAGGCGATCTTGCGTGGTATGGGTAAATCTGTCCCAGCCGGCGAGATACTAGCCTCTCTTTTGCCAATCGGCGAATTGGAATATGGCACACTAACTGAGTTAGCACGCGCTCCAGGTCCACGAGCCTTTATTGATTTGCTGGCTAGTATGGGTTTGCCTTTTGCCCAACCTTTACTTTTATTGCGGTCAGAGCGCCCTGAGGTGAGTACTCACGAAATGGAATTAGTTTTGGATCAGTGGTATTTCCAGGAAGCATTCCAAACCTGCCAGCATGTCCGCGGTGGTGGAAGTGTGTTGCTCTTTTCTTTACAATTGGAAGCTGATCTGACTAATTTGCTAACAGTACTGCGCTTCGCGCATGCACCAGCGGAACGTAAAGTGCTAAATGATTGGTTCGATACCGGGGATTTGGAAAGTCTTTTCGTCGGTCCAGGGAAGTTATCATTTTCATTATTGGCGGACGCGGGAAGCCAGGACACCATTGAATCAGCCATAAAAATACTGACAGAGACTCCTTACAAGGCTGCTCTTAACGCTGGGCTACAAGCATACGCTCAATCTGCCAGGTTGAGTGATTTTGAAAAACAATTAAACCGATTTCGTCTAAATTGGATGTCCAGGCAATTTGTAAACGACCCATTGGGAATTGGCGTATTTCTCGGGTACCTTTACCTGAAAGTTAATGAAGTGAGCAATATCCGTTGGATTGCTCAAGCCATTCAGCTTGAGATAAAAACGAATACTATTCGCTCTGAAATGGTGTTTGTCTCATGAGCCGCCTTTTAGTAATTACACGACCTGCGCTGGTACATGGATTTCACCTGGCTGGCGTAGATGCTTACAGTGCTGAGGATGTAGAAAGCGCACAAGAGCTCATTGAAAGCTGGTTAGTAGCTGGCGAGAGTGGACTGCTGGCGATTGATGACGGTCTGCTGGAGCGTATGGATCCTGCTTTTGTTAGACGGATTGAGACTTCAGACCAGATGCCCTTCTTGGCTATTCCGGGGGGGCAACCTTTAGGACATGAAGCATCCAGGAAGCACAGGATTGCAAGAATGATCAGGCGAGCAATTGGTTTCCACATTACCTTCAAAGGTGAAGAGACAGAGGTTACCGAATGAATAGAGAGACGAACAACAGCAAAGGAGAAGTTGTTCGCATCGCCGGACCGGTGGTGGCAGCTGTTGGACTGGAAGGAGTTCGCCTATTTGATGTTGTCTTAGTCGGCGAGATGGGTTTAGTTGGGGAGGTGATTCGACTTTCGGGAGAAAATATAACCATTCAGGTCTATGAAGAAACCGCCGGGATTAGAGTCGGAGAGCCAGTCAATAATACCGGACTTCCTCTAGTTGCTCAACTCGGTCCGGGGTTGTTGGGAATGGTGTACGATGGCTTGCAACGCCCCTTGGAAACATTAGCAAATACGAGCGGTGATTTCATCCAGCGTGGGGTGAGTGCTCCATCCCTGCTTGAGGATGCACGTTGGGAATTTACACCACGCGTTCCCATTGGGGAATATGTTGGACCGGGTGATGTGCTAGGTGTGGTGCCCGAATCAAAAACAATTGAACACCGCATAATGGTTCCGCCCAGGGTTCGAGGACGAGTGGTCGAGATTCGCGAGGGAATCTTGAAGTGCACAGATGCCGTAGCATCGCTCGAACTGGACGGAGATCATAAAAGCGCTCAAATGGAATTTAAGCTTACAAACAGTTGGCCTGTACGTCAACCACGACCCATACAAACTAGGCTTGCTCCCATCGAACCGCTTATTACCGGTACCCGCATTATCGATACCTTTTTCCCAGTGGCAAAAGGAGGCTCAGCAATTATCCCTGGTGGTTTTGGAACGGGAAAGACAGTAATCGAGCATAGCTTAGCGCGTTGGGCTGACGCCGATGTAGTGGTGTATGTGGGATGTGGGGAGAGGGGTAATGAGATGACCGAGGTGCTCGAAGAATTTCCGAAGTTGGAAGATCCGCGCACCGGTGCAAAGCTGATGGAACGAACTGTACTAATTGCTAATACCTCAAATATGCCTGTTGCAGCTCGGGTAGCCAGTATATACACAGGTATCACTATCGCCGAGTACTACCGGGATATGGGCTATGATGTACTACTCCTGTCGGATTCGACCTCCCGTTGGGGGGAAGCACTCCGAGAGATATCTAGTCGTTTGGAAGAAATGCCTGGAGAAGAGGGATACCCGGCCTATCTGGCAGCGCGTTTATCTGAATTCTACGAACGATCTGGGCGGATCATTTGCATGGGTAACCTGACTGGAGCAGATCGAAGACGGCGGTCAGGTTCAGTATCGATTGTAGGAGCTGTCTCTCCACCAGGGGGCGATTTCTCAGAACCGATGACACAAAATTCCATGCGAGTAGTGGGTACCTTCTGGGCATTGGACTATGACCTATCCCGACGCAGGCACTTTCCTGCGATCAGCTGGACGCGCAGCTTTTCACTATACGATTTCCATGATTGGTTTACGAATCAGGTGGCAGATGATTGGGTTGACCTTACCGGCGAAGCCATGACCCTGCTACAGCGAGAGGTTGAACTACTGGAAATCGTTCAATTAGTTGGACCTGATGCACTTGCTCAAGCGGACCGCGCAGTCCTTACCGTAGCTCGTATGCTTCGCGAAGATTTCCTTCAGCAATCTGCTTATCACGCAGTGGATCGCTTTTGCACCCTCGAGAAAGCATATTGGATGCTTAGAGCGATTATGGATTTTTATTTTCGTGCTCAATCTGCCCTGAAAAAAGAAGTATCACTGGTTCAGATTACCAGTTTGCCAGTCCTATCTGATATTGCACGAATGAAGGAGCTTGATGTAAAAGACGCCGAAATTTCAATTAAGGCCATTATGGATCGTGTCCGCTTCAGTTTTGCGGAGTTGGGAGTTGATTGATATGCTGAAAACGATTCCCAGGCCAAGCTTGGTCACCAAAGAATACCGCACTATCTCCCAGATCAAAGGACCTTTGATTTTTGTTGAACGCATCGCCGGTGTGGCTTATAACGAAATCGTAGAAATTATCAGTCCGGATGGCGATATTCGCTTAGGTCAGGTACTGGAAGTGGACAGGCAGCGTTGCATGGTGCGAGTTTTTAAGGTGACTTCTGGATTGGATCTCTCCCATACTCGAGTACGCTTCACGGGGGATGTGGCTCGGCTTGATGTTTCCCTTTCAATGTTGGGGCGAATCTTGGATGGCTCTGGAAATCCTATGGATGGTGGCCCACATATTATTCCAGAAGCATCCTTAGATATTAACGGATTACCGATCAACCCCACAGTCCGCACCCATCCGAGCGAATTTATCCAAACTGGTATCTCAGCGATTGACGGTTTGAATACACTGTCTCGCGGCCAGAAGTTACCTATCTTTTCTGGTGCTGGGTTACCTGCTAACGATCTGGCAGCGCAGATTGCTGCGCAGTCAAGAGTAGTTGGAGGTGAAGATGAGGCCAGCCAGCGTTTCGCAGTTGTCTTTGCGGCGATCGGCATAACTCATCGGGAAGCTTCATTCTTCATGGAACAATTCCGGGCTAGCGATGCTATGGATCGGACTGTACTTTTCGTAAATCGTGCGGATGATCCCAGCATACAACGTCTATTGACCCCGAGAGCGGCTCTCACTGCTGCGGAATTCCTTGCTTTCACGCACAACCGCCATGTCCTGGCAATCTTGACTGACATGACGAATTATTGTGAGGCTTTACGTGAAATAGCCGCAGCGAGCGAAGAAGTCCCAGGACGGCGTGGCTATCCAGGTTATATGTACTCAGATTTGGCTAGCTTATACGAGCGCGCCGGACGTATTCACGGCAATCCGGGATCGGTAACTCAATTGGTAATACTAACTATGCCTGATGATGACATAACTCACCCCATCCCTGATCTGACCGGCTATATTACAGAGGGTCAGCTTGTGCTAAGTAGGGATTTACACCGCAAGGGCATTTATCCCCCAATCGATGTACTACCCTCCCTCTCTCGTCTGATGGACGCTGGAATCGGTGAGGGTAAAACGCGCAACGATCACCGCCACGTTGCGAATCAGCTTTATGCGCTATATGCGGAGGGCAGAGACTTACGCCGTTTGGTTTCGATTATTGGTGAGGCAGCTCTCTCAGCAGATGACCGCCGGGTTTTGGATTTTGCTGAGCGATTTGAAAAGCGTTTTGTTGGACAAGGGATGACGGATCGCGATGTATCCAAAACGCTCAAGTTAGCCTGGGAATTGCTTGAGTCAATTCCTGCTGAACTCTTAAAGCGCATTCCCCAGGAAATGATTGATGTATATCATGGTGCTAATCGTATGGAATAAATCTATGAAGGTAGGATAGAAACAGCGTTAATTTAGCAAGGACACTAGATTTATGAACATGGTCTCTGTAACTCGAATGGAACTCCTCGCCCGGAATGCGCAAATAGCGTTAGCCAGACAGGGGCGCGATCTTCTAGAGCAGAAACGAACTGCCTTGATGAACGAGTTCCTACGGATCGCGGATAAGGTTATGGAGCGTTCAGATGCGCTTCAGATGGCAGCTGCAAATTCACGTCATGCCTTGGCCTGGGCTGAAGCGTTCGCAGGCACGGAAGCAGTCAAATCAGCCGCACTGGCATCGCGTGGTGAATTAGCGCTCCAAGTTAGGAGCATCAGCGTGATGGGGGTCAAGGTTCCCCACATCGAACAAAAACGTGTCTCCCGCTCTGTATTAGGAAGGGGGTACTCTGTTGTGGGTACTTCTATTACGATTGACGAAGTGGCTGCGGCTTTTGAGACTCAAGTAGATTACATTATTCGGCTAGCGGAAAGCGAATTGCGTCTCACTCGCCTGGCTTCTGAAATTCAGCGTACTTCGCGTCGTTTGAATGCGCTTGATCATTTGTTAATCCCTCGTCTTGAAGCCGAGTGCAATTTCATTCAGATGGCGTTAGACGAACGCGAACGTTCAGACCATTTTCGGCTTAAATTAGTGAAACGTATTTTATTGCGCAAACGAGTTAGTTTAGGTTGATTAGGGATTGTTGAACTGGATACAAAAAGTGAAGGTAAGTTTCATCTTTAATGGTTGGAGGTATACGATGTCCGAAGAATTTGATAAAAAAATATTCGGCAAATATATTGCAGAAGTAGGGCAAACACCCTTAGAGATACACTTCATTATAGACTACTTGCATGAAAAAGGTTATCTTTTAAGAGAATTAAAAAAGTTGCCAGAAGAGGAAGCGAAACAGCTAATGATCGAGGCTTGTATTTTTGCTTCTCTAAAGCTTGCGCAAATTGAATCAAAAGTGCAGTTCCGCGAGAAGATTCGCTATCCCTTTTCTTAGTGAAAGTGACCAGTCAGATCAAATGAATCAGTGGAACCCTGGAAATTGGATGCTCCTATAGTTTATGAGATTAAATCTGTGGTTGCACACTTTCGATCTAAATGTTCATTAATTTTGTCCAGTCTGAAGACCTGCGGTGCAAAAGGACCTAGCAATATATGATTTAGATGATCATTTGTTCATAGATAGTATGTCGTTAAAGTAAATGGGACAAAAAGCTCGATCTACTAAGAGATACTTTTACGACTTCGCCCGTGATTATCCATTTAACTGTAGTGTGTCAGAAAAAGTGAGATAAAAAAGGGTGGAAAAATAATAGATGGAAAAGGTTGAGTGCCTATAGAGAACTGTATCAAAGGAAAGCTCTACAGGCTTTCTGTAGAGGAGTTAAGAAATAGAGGTATCAAGATCATTAAGAAATCA
>JBJYWI010000258.1:1345-17815 GCA_046259385.1 Anaerolineales bacterium | reverse complement strand
AGTGCGATCTCCAATACCGCCTGGGCACATTCTTCAATTTGCTTGGGTTCGCGCCTCCAGTAACTCAGCAAGCCGCTGTGAAATTGGGCGTATGCGATGCTATAAGGATGGTTCAACCTTTTGGCTAATGCTACCGCTTCCCTGGAACGGATTAGTGCGCGATCCGGGAAACCGAGCATCCACAGGATCAGAGCGGAAGCGTTCCGGCTCACCACACCGGGATTAGAGCCGAGACTGAACCGTTGAGAGCTGGATTTATTAGGATCATATAAGGCAATCCCTTTTTCGAGGTGCTCTAGGCCGAGATTCAGATCATCAAGGAAGGCAAGGCTGTATCCCAGCACCATATGCCCCTCGACCAGCATACCTTCGTCGTGGCGGGATTCTGCCAGACTAAGTATCTTTTTTGCAATTGCTGTGCTTTTTTCGAATTTCCCAAGATATGTATAAAAGGCGGTGAGACCCCGTAGGACAGGAAAAATTTCTGGGATTTCGCCTTCTTTCTGCCACAGTTCTATGGCACGTTTATATGCTTGTTCCACCTCAGGGGTGTAACCTTTGATAGCAAGCAGGGCGCGCGCAAGACTGGTTTGCAGCACGATCTCCTGTTGGACCCGCTCAGGCGTTGAAGGGACTGCTGATAAGACCTCCAGCAGTTCATTCGTCAGATTTACTGTTGCGTGATACCAGCCGCGCACATCATAAAGCAGCCATAAGCTATCGACAAACTTGCTTAAATACTCCAGGTCTTTTTTTGCCACCCAGTAGCGCCAGGCTGTGCGTATATTTTCTATCTCCGCGCTTAGAGCCGCCAGACCGGCTTCCCGTTCAGACCCGATTAAATACTCCCATTTATTCCGTGTAAATTCAGCAAAATATTCTGCATCGGCAATTTGGACCGCGGTTTCGAACTCCGGATATTCTCCAAGTTTATCTTGTGCATATTCACGGATTGTCTCCAGCATTCTTAAACGGATTTCCCCATTTTCCCGGTTCATCCTGCTGATCAAGCTTTTCTCATCCAGGGATGTTAAACCATCCAGAATATCCATCCGGGTAAAATCAGGCAGATCAATTCTATCCTGGACCTCTTCAACGGCTTCAAAAGAGAAACCTCCTGTAAAAACGGACAGCAGCATGAAGAGACTCTTTTCTCCATTGTCGAGCAGCTCATAACTCCAGTCAATTGCATTTCTCAGCGTTTGCTGCCTGTCCGGAAGGTCGCTCGCGCCGCCGCTGAGAATGTTCAAACGGTTCTCCAACCGTTTCAGAAGTGCTTCCGGGGGAAACAATCTGGTCCGTGCAGCGGCAAGTTCAATCGCCAGCGGCAGTCCGTCCAGCCGCATACATATCTCCGCAACAATTCGGGCGTTTTCTCCATCTAGGTTGAAATCATGTTTCACAGCTTTTGCTCGCTCGGCAAATAACTGCACCGCTTCGTAGCTTTCGAAATGGTTTGCTCCGGGTTCCCCAAGATTAGCCTCAGGCAGGTCAAGCGGGGGAACTGGGTAGATAAACTCGCCGCGTACATGCAGAGCTTCCCGGCTAGTCACCAGCGCCTTTAATCTCGGGCAGGCGTTCATAAGCTCTGAAATCATTGGAGCGGCTGTTGTAACCTGCTCAAAATTGTCAAGAAGCAGGAGCATGCTCTTTGATTTCAGCTGTGTCTTAATCTCTTCGAGCGGTGGGCGGCGGCTCGATTCTTCGATACCGACGATCTGGGCAACTGCGGCAGGGACAGATTCGGGATCGCGAATTGGTGCCAGGTCTACAAAATAAATTCCGTTTTCGAAAAAATCGATCAATTCAGCAGAGACCTGGAGGGACAGGCGGGTTTTACCAATACCCCCTGGTCCTGTCAGGGTTAAGATGCGCGTCCTCTCCGATTTGATCTGTGCGATGATCTCGGCTAATTCTGAAGCGCGACCTATCAGAGGAGTCAGCTGGGCAGGAAGGTTGTTTGGACGGTAATCAAGAGAGATGATTGGGGGAAAGTCAGCAATCAGGTCGGGATGGATCAGCTGAAAAATATGTTCGGAACGGTCCAGATCCTTCAGGCGGTGTTCTCCAAGATCCTGCAAGGAGATATCTCCTTCCAGCAAATCCCGGACCAAATTTGCTGCAGTTGTTGAGATCAACACCTGGCCTCCATGGGCAGCTGACATCAAACGAGCAGCCCGGTTCACCGCTGGCCCGTAAAAGTCTCCGCCGCGGGGTTGGGCTTCACCCACGTGTAAACCCATGCGCACTTTTAGCGGTCCAGTTTCCCCCCAGGGCTCAAGAGCCAGATTCCGCTGGGCGTTCAGGCAGGCATTGATCCCGTCCATTACAGAAATGAAGTATGCATGCAAGCCATCCCCGGTGGTTTTTATGATCTGCCCGTTTGAAAGTTCAACCGCCTGACGCAGTATCTCATCATGCCGTGCAAGCGCTGGTTTCATTGCCTGGGGGTAGTGCTCCCATAATTGGGTGCTGCCTTCCAGGTCCGTGAACAGAAAAGTATAGGTTCGTGTTGAAAGGTTGGGGGATTCCGACATTTTGATTACTTGATTAAGTTTTCTTTAAATTCGGACATTTCCATAAATTTTAGATCAGAAAATCAATACCCGGTTTAAATATAACAATCCAGGTCTGATTTATTTATTTTTGCCTGGGGTGATTATAACGCAAACATGGTTGGAGGATAAATCGTTTGGTTCCTCGAATTTGCTAAGGTTTCATATGGAAAAAATTTTAGAGACCTTTTTCAACGCAGCATTTCGAGGAGAGCAAGCAGTTCGGCGGTGAACTGCTCTCCATAGGGCTGGTTGAACATCTCAGTGCCGTACGTTTCACCGTTGCTCATCATGCTGCCAATCACTACCAGACCCCCTAGGACATACTCGATCGCTGCCCGCAGGCAGGTCGAGCCGCCTATGCTTACCCCGACGCAGACCAGGCGTTTGTAACCAGATTCACGCAGGTGGTCGATCAGGGCGCGCATGTTCAGGATGAGCAGGTTGGTGGAAGTCATATCCCCTTGCGACTACCATCAACCGCGGAAATCAAGCGTGGCGGCTGTGCAACCCAGCACCACGAGCATCCTGACGAATAGCTCCCAGTCGCGCTGGTTGGCGCCGGTAGTCCCCTGGTGTGCCAGCAAAAAGGATTTAATTTCCTCTCCTTTTCTGGTTCATTTTATGGAAATATGATTGGTTTTACCTTTTTATTTACAAAAAATTTTCAGGGTTCATGTGATTGAGCTAGGATTACTTGAATGTGACTAGCATATAATTATTTATAAACATGGTCTTGCTAATTGTAATTGGGAATAAACCGTTTAAGTACATGTGAAATAGATAAGGAGAATTTAACAATGGTAGCATGGTATCAAAAAAATGTTTTGTTTATCACGTGGGCATATTCAAACGAATCTTTCAGGCATGTCCAACTTATGATCGACAGCATCCGCAAATTTGGCGGGGAATTTCTGTACTGCCCGGTCTGGGTTTTTATGCCGGAGACAAAGGATTTGGAAAATCTGGAATTTAAAGGGCAGAATATCGAAATTAAGCTCCTGGATACGCCTGATAGTATTCGCAATTATTATTATGGAAACAAGGTATATGCTTGCGCCAGGGCGGAGGAACTCGTTGGACAGGATGTGCGCTCGCTGGTTTGGGTCAGCCCGGAAATTTTGTTTGTCAATCCGCCGGCACTTTTTGACTTGGAGGGGGATATAAAAGCCGCATTCCGCCCGGTGCACATCCAGAATGTTGGGCTGCGTGTAGATGAAAACCTGGATACATTCTGGAGTGGTGTTTATAGAGGCGCAGGCGTAAAGGATATCGATATGGAGCTGGAATCGTATGTCGACCGGGTACAGCTGCGGGCATATTTCAATTCGGCTGCTTTCGGGTTGGACCCGGCTTTGGGATTATGCCGGAAATGGTTCGATTTATTCGAAGAATTAGTAACCGACGCCGAATTCCAGGGAAAGGCTTGCCAGGATGGCTGGCACCAGGTCTTTCTGCACCAGGCGGTTCTCAGCGCGCTGGTAGCAACCCGGGTTAGAAAAGAGCGCTTATTAATCCTGCCGCCGGAATATGTTTACCCCTACAACCTGCATGGGGATGTACCCCTTGATCGAAAGGCGCATTCGCTGGACGAACTGGTTTGCTTATTTTACGAAGGCCGTTCGCTGATTCCGGAGGAAGTGACCGATATTAAGGTGACTGAACCCTACAAGAGCTGGTTGGCAAGTTTTGTTTAATGTGCCAGGCACATAGGCTGATTTGCTGAATTTTCAATTTGTGACAAGCATCTCGGAAATATATGACTTTTTAGACTGAATACGCCGAAAAACCCTGGTTATTATCGCCCGGCTGGACTTGAAGGGCAGGAATTTTTTTTACAGGTAGTTTTATTGTTACGGAGGGATGAGTTTCATGAGGAAAATATCAGGCGATTTTTTAGAAATTGATCGCAAGTCGCGGGCGCGTACTCCCAGCGTTGGAATTGAACTGCGTCCGGTCCAAGAGCGGCTCTGCGATCTTGAGGATGTAGTCATCCCGATGGATGCAGAGACCGCCAAATTGGAAGCTGCGCGCTGCGTTCAGTGCCCCGACCCGGCGCCCTGCATGCTGGCCTGCCCGCTGCACAATGACATACCGTCGGCGATGTGGATGATCGAACAGGGCAGATTCCTGGAAGCGGCTGCGATATACCGCGAAACAAGCTCGATGCCTGAAATCTGCGGGCGGGTTTGCCCGCAGGAACAGCTCTGTCAGGGTTCCTGCGCTCAGGATAAATCGAATGCGGCTGTCCAGACCGGACCGCTGGAAGCATTTGTGATGGAATATGAACGCATGCATGGCGAGGTTAATATACCGGTGGGTAAGCCCAGCGGGAGGCATGTGGCTGTTGTTGGCGCCGGTCCAGCTGGCTTATCCTGCGCTGAGCAGCTTGTGCAGAAAGGTCACAGAGTCACTGTGTACGAATCGAAACCAGCTCCGGGCGGCTGGCTGACTTACGGCATCCCGGGTTTCAAACTTCCGAAGTGGGTTGTGTCAGATCGAATAGGCGATTTGAAGCGAGCCGGAGTCAATTTCAAATTCAGCACCCGAATCGGAGCAGATAAAACGATCGATGATCTAAAGATGGAAGGTTGCGACGCAGTATTTGTTGGAGTGGGAGCCCAGATTGACGCGCCGATGGAGATACCCGGGGAAGACCTGCCTGGCGTTTATGCAGGCGGGGATGGGGTCACCGGTCCGGATCTGGTTGTCACTGCGGTCGCAGCTGGCCGCCGGGCTGCTAGGGCAATTGATGCGTATTTAGGATAAAAATCACAGGCAAGATTTTAAGGAATCAAAAAATATGAGGCTGTCCCAAAAGGTTATCACCCTGAGAGGCGCGTTGCATACCTTTGGTAAAGCGAAGGGTCTCCTAGACTAAATCGGAGATTCTTCACTTTGTTCAGAATGACGGTTACCTTGAATTTAAATAGCCTTTTATGTAGTTTGGTGCTGGAATCTGATCCCGGGAAAATAAATTCTATAGCACCTCCGGAGATATGGCCACAAGACACATAACTGCTTTATTCGTTTGCAGCCTGGTGCCGTGGACAATCGCCAATGGTTTGATCCCACTGCTTCCGTTATATGCGATTGATTTGGGAGCCTCCCAGACAACAGCCGGATTTTACCTGGCTTTTTCTTATGCCATGCTGCTGCTGGGTACGCTTTCAGCAGGCTGGTTTTCAGACCGGATCCAGCGCCGCAGGGAAATGCTGATCCTGAGCGGTGTGATTGCAGCGCCGTTTGTCTGGATCATGGGCACGGTGGTTGATATGGCTGGACTGGTTTTGTACTCGGGCGTCTTTTTCATTCTGGCGGGTACTGGAACCTCCCTGGTGACAATCCTAGCAGGTATTTTCTCCGGAAAAGGTGAGCGCGGCCAGGTGTTCGGGTTGCTGGTCCTGACTGCTTCGATCGGGTCGATCACCGGCGGCTTCTTCACCGGACCGGTGGTGGACAATTGGGGTTACGCTGCCATGTTTCGTGCCCTGGGCATTATCTGCATCATCTGGCCACTGACCGCCATACTAGTCCGTGACAGGGACATCTCTGAAGCCAGTTCGATGAATAAGGAAATTAAGGAACCGGGATTCAAAAAAACGAGTGGGTATTACTTGGTGCTTCTCGCCAGCTTGTCCGCCGGGATCTCCCTTTTTATTGCCTTGCTGGCGCGTTCGCTTATTATGGATGAGCTCAACTTTTCAGCGACCGGTATAACCGCGATTGGTGGAATTGCGAGTTTACTGACGCTGCCGCTGCCGCCTGTGATCGGAAGGTATTCAGACCGGATTGGACGGGGTCCGTTTCTGGTTGGCGGTTACCTGTGCGGTGTCCTGGGCTTGGCTGCACTCGGCTTGTTCAACTCTTTCAGCGGGTTTTTATTTGCATCTATTGCGGTTACAATCATGATCTCCCTGAACGCAGGTCTGGGAGCGGCCTTGGTCACCGATATGGTTCCAGCCCGATCGTTGGGGAGGGCGATGTCCGTTTTTAACAGCACTATCTGGGTCGGGGGCATCCTAGGGTATGCCCTGACCGGTTTCGTGATTGATAACCTGGGCTTGGTTGTTGCCCTTTCCCTTGGATGCGCCTTGCTGCTAGTCGCGACCGGGATCGTTTTTAGATTGAGAAGGTTGCGGGTTATCTGAATTGAATCTCCTCACGAAACCAGGTAAGCTTTTTTACGTAGAATTGAACAGGGTATTCGCTGCGAGTATTCTTATGACCATGGAAGGGAGGCGCCGTTATGATTAAATTTCTTATGTCAGCTCTGTTAATTGTGCACGGGCTGGTGCACATATTGGGGTTCCTGATCTTCTTCGAAATCATGAAGATCGATACGCTCAAGTACACCACCAGGGTATTGTGGGGAAGGTTTGAGATTGGAAGGATCGGCATCCGCCTGCTGGGGGTGGTCTGGCTGCTGGTGATGGTCGCTTTTATCGCGGCCGGGGTAGGTCTGCTTGTTTCGGCTCCCTGGTGGTTGAGCCTGACACTATGGACGACAGCCGCCTCGGCTGTTTTATGCCTGCTGGGTCTTCCAGACACCGTTTTCGGTCTGATAATAAACGGTCTGATCTTTGCCATCCTTTACTTCGGTGGGACATTCAGCTGGTTCTGATCAACTAATAATTTTTTGGCGCACCAGATAGATAAAAGTTCGTGGGCATCATTAAGAGTCCTTTTTTAAGGGGGGAAACCCAACCGGCGGAAGATAATATAAAGGTGCCTTGTCCTGGCTGGAATAACCCTTTCACTGTTGCTGGCGAGTATTCTGGGGAGTATTCTGGCGGTCCTTTGAACTGCGCCGGCGCATGCTGGTTCAGGGAGGGTTTGGAACCTGCTCTGGTGTGCTATAATTTAATACCCAATTTTTTAAGAATGATTTCGCTTGAGGAGTACCTTCATGCTGAAGAGTATTATCGCCGCTGTGCCCGGCGGAACCCTGATATTGGAATACATTGAATATGCCGCCCTGGCGATCGAAATCATAGCGATTTTGGTCATCGGGGTGGCGATATTCTATGCCATGACCAGGTATACAAAAAAAGCGATCCAGGATCACGAACCTGGATCGCGGTACCATGAATTGAAATTATCACTCAGCCAGTCGCTGCTTCTTGGACTTGAAATACTTGTTGCTGCGGATATCGTCCGCACGGTTGCGCTGGAGGCAACCCTTGAGAGTGTCATCACGTTGGGGCTGCTGGTGTTAATCCGAACATTTCTGGGCTGGGCGCTGATCGTCGAGATCGAGGGCACCTGGCCTTGGGCATCGGTCAGACAGAGGGGTACAGATAAGTGAAATGGAAGCGATAAAGACTGAACGGTTGGCGGTAATCAGCATTAAAGCTCCTGATGTCCTTGCCGTAGCCCATTTTTACCGGGACGTGTTTGGTTTACGCCTGATACCGGAGCACGGACACAGGATCGCGTTTGACCTTGGAGGATTGGTCCTGGTGATCGTGGAAGGGCAACCAGAAAAAGTCGAACAAGGTTCGGGGGCATTTTTCCCGACACTAACGTTCGCAGTGGAGGATATCGAGCGGTCTGTGGAAGGCTTGCGTGCCCACGGTGTCAACCTGATCGGGGGAATTCACGAAAGCACGGGTACCCGCTGGGTGTACTTTTACGACCCAGGAGGGAATCTGGTTGAACTTGCAGAGTTTAGTGAGGGGGGCCACACCATCTGAGCGGGCTTACACCGACACAGGATTTCCCTGCCCTGCAATTGTTACTACATGCTGGTTTTCGCTAAAATTGCTCCCGGTCGCTATTCGAGCAGCAGGATCAGGCTCTGGTTTGGGCCCAGTCCCAGCCGGGATAAATCGACTTGATCCTGTTTCCCGGATACTGTTGAGAGTAGGATTCTGGCGTCCGAACCCAGCGCGCTCAGGTCAAGTTGGTGGGCCTTGCTTTCGAAATTGACCAGAACCAGCACGCGCTTCTCACCCGACTTTCGTTTGTAAGCAAGCATCCCTTTAGGGACCGAGTCGAAAAATTCGAATCCGCCCTCATGCAGCGCTTGATATTCGCCTCGCAGTTCCAGCAAGCGGCGGTAAAAGTTCAAATTTGAATCCGGGTCGCGCTCCTGGTCGGCGACATTGACCGAGCGGAAATTATCCGCGATTGGCAGCCAGGTTTTTACCCCGGGGGGCGAGAATCCGGCGTTGGGCGAGCTGTTCCACTGCATGGGTGTGCGCTCCGGGTCGCGCCCGGTGCCCTTTTCCGGGTCCGCCCAGGGGTCCTGCAGCCGGTCAGGCGGAATTTCCGCATTCTCCATCCCGATCTCATCCCCGTAGTACATGGTGGGTACGCCCCACAAAGTCAGTAGCAGAACTGACGCCGAGCGCAGGTTTTCTTTCCTGAATTTGGTGGCGATGCGGGCGAAGTCGTGGTTGCCGAACACGATGCTCGGGGCTGCTCCTTCCGGGATTACAGCGTAGTATTCCTCCAGGACGGCTTTCATCTCCCCTGAATCCCAGCCTGTCAGCAGCAGTTTGAAATTAAACGGGATATGGACCTCATCCAGGTTTTTCCCATAGTAGCTGGCAAGTTTCTGCATGTCAAACAGGGGGGTCTCGCCGATAATTACCCGTTCGCCATCATAGCTATCGCAAATTTTCCGGAACTGGCGCACAATTGCATGGGTTTCGGGCTGGTCGACGGTGTAGACCTGGTCAAGCCTCTGGCCAATGAGTTTGTATGGATGATCGTCTGGAATGGGCGGATTATCGGGAAAATCGGGGTGTTCTACAAGGTGCGGCAGCATGTCCATCCGGAAGCCGTCTACACCCTTGCGCAGCCAGAAATGGAGCACATTTTCCATCGATTCTACAACCTCGGGGTTGCGCCAGTTCAGGTCGGGTTCGTCCTTGATGAACTGGGAAAGGTAGTACTGCCCGGTGTTCTCATCCCAGTTCCAGGCGCTCCCGCCGGTCACCGCCTCCCAGTTGTTGGGCGGCCCCCCATGTGGGGAAGGATCCTTCCAGATGTACCAGTCTCGCTTTGGGTTCTCACGGGAGGAGCGCGATTCGCGGAACCAGGGATGCTCGATCGAGCTGTGGTTGGGCACGTAATCGAGCACGATCCGCAGCCCGCGCCGGTGGGCTTCTGCCAACAAGCGGTCAAAGGTATCCATGTCCCCGAAAATTGGATCGATGCCGGTGTAGTCCGACACGTCATAGCCGAAATCCGCCATCGGGGAGGGGAATATGGGCGAGATCCAGATTGCATCCACACCCAGTTTGACGATATAGTCTAGCCTGTCCAGGATGCCCTGCAGGTCGCCGACCCCGTCGCCGTTGCTGTCCATAAAGCTGCGCGGGTATATCTGGTAAAAAACGCCGAGCTTCCACCAGGGAGAATTATTTTTCATAAATATTCCTTTTGTAAATTGTTTCTTATGGAAATTTTACCTGATTATGGAATGTGTTATTCCTTAAAGGTGTTTCGCACTTTATCGATCTGGTGCGATGCACTTAACAAGTGCGTTGCACCTGGTTACGACTAAATTATTAAAGTGCAACGCACCTCAAAGGTGTATCTCACTACCCTCATGGTGCGATGCATTTTTATAATGCGTTGCACCTGGGTTAAAGACAAGAACGTACAAGGTGTGGTTTAGGAAAAGTGGTCTCGAGATTTTGATACAATCCATTATCAGAAAGGAAAACCGGATTGCTTAAGGCAGTTCACTTTAACCGTAATTAAATCCTATATTAATTTGTAAAAAATGTGTTTCCTTGATTTCGCGTATTAAGTTTTAGGATTATCAACCAGTTGGTGGGCTAAAAAACTATATTACATCAGCGAAATCAGAAAAAGGAAAATGAATGTATCTATTAATGTACAGCCCAGACCAAACTGAAGAAATAAAAAATCTTTTTACGGAGGCATTTTCAGACTCGGAAGGTCAATCTGAAGGTATTCTCGTTGGGAACCTGGCTTATGAACTAATGACGGAGACGGACAAGGAAGACCTTTATGGATTTGTCGCTGTTGAAAATGAAAGAATTATTGGTTGTGTATTCTTCAGCCGCTTAACTTTTGAAAGCGGTATCCGCGCATTTATCTTATCTCCGGTTGCTGTACAGCCTGCCCTCCAGGGGAAAGGAATTGGCCAAAAATTGATCAATCATGGAATTAAAAGATTGAAAGACGAAGGAGTCGAGTTAGTTATGACCTATGGAGATCCAAATTTCTACTCAAAGGCTGGTTTCACTCCTGTAGACGAAGAGACAATAAAAGCGCCTGTAGGACTTACCTATCCAGAAGGTTGGTTAGGACAATCACTTATTAGTAATTCAATTGAACCAATAGCAGGCAAGCCATCTTGCGTGAGAGCATTAAATAAGCCTGAGTATTGGTAAAAATGAGGAAAATTATTGCTCTAGCTTTTGTAACCCTTGTTGGTGTAATCTGACCTGCAGGTCCACGGCAGCAGTAATATCATTTTAATGCTTGGATTTGTACTGGTTCAAAACCTGTTGTGCATGATCCATGATGCTCAGACGGAGGGATTCGGGTTCAATCACCTCTACAGCATTCCCGTATCCCAGAATAGTTTTCCTGGCGTCATGCAAATTATTAAAATAAACCTTTAACTTTTTCCATCCCGTCTTGCTTTTTAGTGAATCATCTACTATATCTATAACCTGCTTATCTTTTAAGAAATCCGGTGTATATCCACCTTTTACCAACATACAAACGGGATATGACTGGTGCTTCCTTTCATAATCCAGGCGCCATTCTTGCCAGAACATTTCCAGGTTGAAAGCCTGAATGCGCGAAAATGTTTCGTCCAAAATATGCGCTTCAAGAAAACGGGAAATTTGCAGTACCCGCATACTCTCTCCAATTCTCCTGCATACAAGGTACCATCCGTCCTCTTTGGCTACCAAGCCGTGCGGTTCAAGCACCCATTCTCGGGTAACATTGAAGGGGAATTGGTAAACAATTTTCAACCTTTGGTTATACCAAAGCGCATTGTGAACCGCCTGTAAAATCGGATGCTGAGTGACTCTCCGGTACCAGGGATATGGGTCTATGAGGAATTTCCTGTCCAGAAAATTAATCTGAGGTGTGCCTGAACCAGGTAAAGCAGCAGATAGCTTGAGTAGAGCCAGCTTAGCCTTTTGATCCAATCCAAGCTGAACCAGATGGGGAGGTAAATCGAGCATGAAAAGGGTTTTCAATTCGTCTTCCGTTAAGCCGGTCAAGGTAGTCTTGAATTCCTCGATCAGTGAGAATCCGCCTTTTGGTCCTTTGGTGGCGTAAACTGGAATGCCTGCTGTACTCAAAGCGACAATATCCCGGTAAATTGTCCTTTCAGCAACCTGAAGTTCCCTGGACAGCTCCTTGGCAGTCATCTTCTTGTTGACCTGCAAGTACATTACTATCGCCAGCAGTCTGTCTGCTCTCATTATTTATATTATCTCAAGAGATTAAAGTTTATATCCATTTAAATATAACTGACAATAGATGTCAGCTATATCATGGTAGCATAGATTAACCTTAAAATCAATAGTCAAATTTTATTAAACAGGAGTAGACAAATGAGTGATGCTGAAGTTCGAATCGTTAATCTGGAGAAAATGCGGGTGGCATCAGTATTGGGATTTGGCGCAA
This sequence comes from Anaerolineales bacterium, assembly GCA_046259385.1. Classification (GTDB taxonomy): domain Bacteria; phylum Chloroflexota; class Anaerolineae; order Anaerolineales; family UBA4823; genus CAVWDI01. The sequence goes on along the minus strand of JBJYWI010000258.1, from coordinate 5,627 downwards.
ACCCGGAACTCGATGCATGGAAAAAATTACTAAATTGGGCTGGCGAAAAGGGTCTGCTGGGAGACCTCGCTAAGGTAAGGTTTTTCGGATTTAACAACCCCGACCCATCTCAGGGCAGCCCGAATTATGGTTATGAACAGTGGATAACCTTATCTTCAGAAATTGACGCAGATGAGGGAATCAAGGTCAAGGAATTTCCAGGTGGGTTGTATGCAGTTCTAAGTTGTGTTGGGGCTGGAAACATTTTCCCGGCCTGGCAAAAGCTAGTGGTTTGGTGTGAAGAAAGTATTTATGATTTTGGGGAAGGACAGGCATTGGAAGAACTTTTGAATCCCGAAATATTCATTCAGACTGATGGGACTTTTAAATCACCAGAAAGCTTTGCAGACGCACTTCGATTTGAACTTTACCTTTCAGTTGAGGGAGGATAGAAAAGCATTCTTCAGTATTGTTAATAATTTCTATCTTTCTTTAGCTGAATCATAGGACAAATCCATCAAACCAAAGGAGGTTAAGATGTTAGGTCCCATTCCAGGCCGCGATTTTGGCAAGGCGCGCATGGCTTTATACCTGCAAGAAGCCCGGGAAAGGTGCCTGCAGGCTATTTGCAGCGATAATCTCAGGCAGAGGATTGGCTGGAAACTGGCTTCCATGTACAAGTTTTTAACCTCGTTTGCGAAATCCCAATGGAGGATCGAGGATTACCCTTTACGATACTGTTACCAGGACAACCAAAAAATCGGTCTCCCGTGCTACTACGTAGAGATTATCGGTTGGAGTGAGATGATCGGGTTTGGGGATTCCTGCCAGGAAGCATACGACTGCTTGTCCAGGAGGATCGAGAAGAGGAGCCTAACATTAGGTTACCTGCCCCGACCAGGTACCACAGTCTCGGTGGAAAGCAAAAAGACCGATGATGAACTGCGCAGGTTAATTAAAGGCGCTTTTGCTGCGAAAATCTCAGATAAGGAAATCGCTAGTATGGCGGAAGTGCTCAGGCAGTTTACCTCCTCAGTGAGATAGACGATTTGGATTCGTTCATTGTGCTTATTGCCTATATATGGGGGTATAAACTACATTTAGCACCATATATGGGGGATTAAATTGTATATTAAGTCCATTATTTCATGTCTTATTATCCTGGTTGCACCAGGTTGCACCGGGACTGCACCGGAACACTGCCAAAATTGCACCGGACATGAAGAAGGAAAGGCGACTCTTTGCTATTTAGACTTTGGTTTCTACTGATCGTTGTTCGATTCATGCACCTCACATACTCTGAACCCCCAATATAAATAGCGGTAGAATGATTGCCATAAATTTATATATTTTTTTAATTTTCCTAGTAGACTGTCCATCATAACCCATATCGGAGGCGATCAAGGGTACCCGGAGAGAATTTTATGTAGGATCATTCCCTTATACGTAAAGTTTAACCAAAAATAAACTCCAGTATTTCGCTTTATAATCGGTTTTGTGCTGATAATATTCTTAAGAGAGTAATTTTCCAAATTTAATACAATTTTGATTCGTATAAAATTTGTTTGGTAGCTCTCACTCATTAAGATGTTAGCTAATCAAACAGTTGGGACGGGATTTTTAAAGATAAAGGTTCTTACCGATCGTAATTTTCCAGTTACTTGAACCCAGGAGGAACAGAAAATGAACACGAAACAGACCGCAAGCATGCTAGAGGATAGAAAAGTGAATGTGAAGGCAAAGCTAGCTTTCCTATGGATAGCCTTGATGTTCTTCTATATATATAACGATCTGTTCTCACTCTGGCAGCCAGGGCACATAGCGGAACTGGTAGAGGGACAGTTGGAGGGCGTACAATTTACTCAAACACTCTTGTTCGGCGCGGCTGTGTTAATGGCGTTTCCGAGCTTCATGGTCTTACTGTCCCTTACATTGAAGGCTAGAGTGAATCGCTTGGTGAACATTGTCGTAGGCATTCTCCATATCCTTGTCCTACTCGGTACGCAGTTTGTGGGCGAGGAGGAGACTTGGTTTTATTGGAGGTTCTATGAGCTACTGGAAGCCCTGTTCCTTGCGCTCATCATCTGGACTGCATGGAAGTGGCCTATTACTGAATCCCAGCATCAGTAATCTAGTTCCAGATCAATGATCCCCTGGTCATCATCTGCATTTGCAACAGATATGTAATCTCATACAACTAGTAGAAACATTGACATTGCAGTGTAAATAAAAAGTGATGAAGATTATGTCTCTTTAGTTGAAGTTGTAAAAGCAGAAGGGACAAGGTTGTTGCTCTGGTTTTTTAATCAAGGGTTGAGTCCAGCATTAAAAAGAACTGTTGATAGGTTTACCAATATCGTAGGACTTCTATTTAAAGCAGACCGATACCAGAATGGCGATGATCGAAGAATCGACCCAACCCCGCGTCAATCCTGACCTACTACTCAGCGGAGGATGGCGCGCCAAATGCTAGCTTTTGATCTGGACGAGCGGCGTTCAGAGCCAGAACGCAGGCAGGTTATGCCGTCGTTAGGCAGAGAGATGTATGCTTGCGATTCCTTGGGGAATTGCGCAATACTTAGGATTTGACTGAAAGGATGCCCCCGGATAAAGATATCAAGCAGATATTGCGAGGTGTTCGGAGGATCCTGCTGGTTATCACTCTGGTTGGGGGAGTTCTTTTTATATCCGCAGGCAGTATTTGTTGGATTTCAGCGTGGCTGATTATCCTGCTTTTCGCCGCTTACTTAGTCCTGGTTTTGATATGGGGGCTAGGGAATTCCCCTGATTTGATGATCGAACGGGGGAAGATTGAACGCAATGTCAAATCATGGGACAAGATGATTAATGCGCTCTATGCTGTAACCCTGTTATCTATGCTGGTGATTATTGGATTTGATTCTCAGCGATATGGTTGGACGAATATGCCAATCGGGCTTCAGGTATTGGGTTTTATTGGAATGGTTTGCTCAGGCTGGCTGATCTGGCGGGCAATGTCAGAAAATGTTTATGCTTCCCGGTGGGCACGTATCCAGGAGGATCGAGGACAGAAGGTGGTCACCACTGGTCCATATTCTTTTGTGAGACACCCGATGTATTTAGGCGTTATCGTACTTGTTTTTTCATGCTCCCTTGCACTTGGATCATTATGGGGGTTCGTTCCTGGTGCCCTGATCGGTTTGCTCTTCGTTATCCGGACCATCCTCGAGGATCGAATGCTGAAAGAAGAGTTGGATGGATATGAAGAGTATGCGATGAGAGTTAGATATCGCTTGCTGCCGGGGTTATGGTAAAAAGGAAAGTAATCTTATTCTGCCTGAGAACCCTCTGGAGCGGACCCCGCTCAAGCGAGCCGTTAGACGGCCTTAGTCTGCGCCTCATTGAGTTCGCATTTCTGTCATAGCTCCTTGCCCCTTATCTCCCGCGAACGGTATTCATCGTAGTCAGGCAGCAGGCGCGAGTACTCTGAATCCATCAAGGGTGATGAGATCATGAAATCTGCTGAAGATCGATTACACGCGATAGGGATATTCCACACTACTGCCATTCTAAGAAGCGCTTTCACATCGGGATCATGGGGCATAGGCTCAAGTGGATCCCAGAAGAAGATCAGAAAGTCAATTTCGCCATCAGCGATCTTCGCACCAATCTGTTGGTCGCCTCCGAGCGGCCCACTTTGTAGTTTGTTCACCTCGAAGCCAAGCTCTTTTTCCAGCATAAAGCCAGTAGTCCCCGTCGAGTAGAGTCGGTGATGGGATAAAAGATCTTTATTAAACCGGGCCCACTCAACAAGAGCGTGTTTCTTGTTGTCGTGTGCGACCAGACCAATATTCTTGTCGTGTGCCATGGGAAGATCTCTTTCGGGCATTTTGGGTACCTCTCCTTATATGTGTGCGGCAGTCTTCCTATTACAAGCAGAGTGAAGTAGCAGGCTGCCTAACGGTTCGCGTGATCTGCGCTGGGGCGGTTTTACATCTTTTTTTAATGTGAATATCATTCATTTTTGCGCCTTTGATCTATTTAACTGGTAATTTACGAGATGCCGCCGGAGTAATTGCATAAAACCTGGCAAATTTTCTATACGGGCCAATTATATCAACCAGTTTGGTCACTGTAATCTATGTGCTCCGGGAACTCATCGGTGAAAATGCGTCTCGCCGCATGGACTTGGTGCTCATTGCGGCTGTCCTTTCAGCAGCGGGGATGGCGGCAGTCGCTTTTATCCGCGCTTCAAATCGTTATTACCACCTGATATATCCTGAGCTGAACCTGGAAAACTCTACAACTGTTCTGATCGTCTGGA
>JBJYWI010000258.1:0-1245 GCA_046259385.1 Anaerolineales bacterium | reverse complement strand
AGCATGACACCCACCTGTAGCCCAAAGCAAACCAACCCAGCGTGCATCCGATGCAGGGGATTCTGTGCTCATCCCCAACATTTTCCGCTTCTCAGCCCATTTCTGATTGGATGATTTTGCCTACTTCAGCTAGCGCAGGCCGTTTTTTTAAATCTGATGCTTGGTGCGATGCATTTTTAAAAATGCGTTGCACCTGGATATGACTTTATTGTTTAAGTGCAACACATCTTAAAGGTGTGTCGCACTACATGCCTTACATTAAGTAAAAATCCACCCTGGAGGAAGATCAAACCGAAGTGAGTGCAATTCCTATGATAACAGAAATATACGACATTATGAAAGTTAAAGATTCAGCCGCCGTGCTACCGCCTCGAATTCATCATCGGTGATACCTAAATATCGTTTTGTGTAAGCGATACTTTCATGGTTGAGCTTGTGCATAATTAGCGCCAGGTCCACGCCCTGCATACGGGCGTGATATCCCCAGGTTTTCCTTAGACTGTGGGTACCAAAATTTCCCCGCAATCCAACATCGTTGCAGATCGAAACGATGAACTTCCAAGCCTGACCTCGCTTGATGGGTTCGGAGTAACCATTTGTCTTGGTGTTGAAAAAAACGAAGTTATTGGGTTGTTCAGTAACGCCATAATAAGCTCCCAAATATTCACGGAGTGCCTCCCGGATGCTCTGGTTTATGGCAACTTCATGACGCTTGTTCCGCTTCTGCTCTTTGATCCAAAACCGATGCCTGATCCGTTTATGGTCGTCGATGAAATGCCCAACCCGCAATTGCAGTAAGTCCGAAATCCGAAGTGCTGTATTAATTCCAACCACTAACAGTAAAAGATCGCGATAACGCCGTTGACCGCGCAGCTGGTTTTTGATTTGAGCGATCTTTTTTCGATCGCGGATTGGTTCGACAAAATTCATAAAATGCTTATCCAATTTATGTGAACACAAATGTCCTGGAAAACGAATGAGTCCACTTAAAACAGATTAGCAGATTGAAAGGCAGAACACAAGCCCCGATATCTAGGCCTTATTTGTTGGGCAGTAAACACAATAGGTATTTTGTTCATAATGGATCCAAAGTGACTAACGCTCTTGAGCTGATCGGCCGGGGTTGCGCACTGTCCTGAGCAGCCAACAATCCCGCCAAATTCGCTCCGCAATACAGATCCTATCCAGCGAGATATTAGGCGGCATGTTTCCAAAGCAGCTCTCAATCCATTTAGACATAAAGCA
>JBJYWI010000257.1:0-12922 GCA_046259385.1 Anaerolineales bacterium | reverse complement strand
CCGCTAAATCAAGATATTGATTATGTGAATTAAATTGAATGAAATAGCCGCGAATGGGGAAGAAGTGCGTGTAATAATAGTAGTTAGCCGGACCCAATCCAATAATAGGGCTTACTTTGATTATCTCTAACATAATCAAAAAGGCATCCACTCGAGTTGAATAGCTGTACTCATCAGTACCAACGGCGTTGGAGTATAGAAAGATCGCCGGAAATATACTTAACAAAGCCATTGCCAGACCAACACGCCAGGATCGCGCGCTAATAACAGCGGCAATGGCAACTAACGGGGGTAGGTAACCGGCTTTCCAACCGCTATTTAAGAAATAGGCCACAAACATCGTCATTGCCAGAATTAGGAAGAGTACAATGCGCCAGCCAAAATGCAGTTTGTTATTAAACAGTGCCTGCCCAAGAGTCAGCGCTACGAGCCATGTCCAAAACATACTGTTTGAAACTGGGGCTCGCTGATAAAGGTTCCCAATAGTTGACCCTATTGGCGGGATTAACCAACCCAAAATAAAAATAGCGCCCAAACCGATGAAAACATAGGTCAGTACCTGAAGCCACCGAAGGTTCGTCTGGTGAGCTGAAATAAGAAAAGCCCCAACTGAAAGAACAAAGATGAGGAGCCCACCAATTTGAGCATCTAAAGGTGCGGTTGGTGAATAACCGAACCAACCCAGCTGCCCAAACGCAAAAGAGATAACAGCTATGAGGATCAAGGCTAGCAACGGCCGTATCGGCCGTGATTTCATCAATGTAACATGCTTGTTCACAATCATGGTCATCAGCCAGAGACCAATCAAGGCAATAAGCAGCAAGATAGTTACATTAAGACCGCCAGGTAAGCGGGGAGATGGGGAAAAAAGCGCCGTGAGTATTAAGATTAGAATTCCTAGCGCCGGCCAACGAAGGAAGAGCCAAACCCCGACTGCTGCCACAAACATTAAAATCATCAGAAAAAGGAGAGTCTCAGAAAACATCATGGGCACTAAAATACTTATCAGAATAGCGCCTAATACCAGAGCAATTTTCAGAAACTTAGAACCCTTCTGCTGGATCCACTCAGGTGTTGATTTTGTTGAAAATTGATTTGTTGCCATTAGAATGTCAAATATTGCGTCTGCAAAATATTGGATGGGTCATTTCAACTATCCGTGCTTATTGGGCTTTTGGAAGCAAACGCTGTATCTTCAATTAATTGCAGAAAATGAGGCATAACGGTTTCCCAATCATAAAACTCGCTCACCAATTGGTACGCATTTTCTGCAAGACGTGCTCTCAATTCAGGATTCTGTAGCAGTTGAATGACGCAATTCGCAAAATCTTCGGGACTATCGGCTATCAAAATATGCTTCCCATGTTCAACATCAAGACCTTCAGCGCCCTTACTAGTTGTTACGACCGGCGTTTTCAAGGCCATGGCCTCTAATATTTTGAGGCGAGTTCCACCTCCGTTTAAAAGTGGCACAACGCTAACGCAAGAAGAAGCAATATATTGATGAATGTCTGGCACGAATCCTGTCAAAACAACATCTGTTGATGGTGGCAGTTCTCGACCTGCATGGTCACCCGTAATCTTCAAATTTACTTCTGGTACTTCCGATTGGATAATCGGATAGATTTTCTTTAGAAACCAAACCATTGCCGAATAATTGACGGCATAACGAAAGGATCCTGTAAAAATCAGGCTGTTCGGTTCAACATCTATATGGTCAGATTCGTAATCCGCCATATTGATACAATTAGGTATGACAGAGACATTTTCGTAGCCAGGAATTACACTCTTGAACAAATTACGTTCATTAAACGAAGGAACAGTGCAAGCCTCAAAATCATGAAGTATCTGTGAAAGATAGTGGTGCTGCTTGTACCATGTTAATCCTAGACGTAGTCGAGCCAAATAAGAAGCCGCTTCCATATACCGCCCATGGATAACGCCAAGCTCAACATCTTCAAATATAGCCGGCTTGTCACAGAAGCTGGAACTATAACCGGCCATCTCCCATTCCGAGACAATGACAATGTCGTAGATACTTGACGATAGATATTGCTCAATCAAAGACTGCATCTGGAAGGAATAAGTATCAACCAAGGAACGTGGTTTTCTACTAAACCACCCTATTAACGCTTTCCAACTCCCAGGATTATATTCTCTCCAAGGGATAACCTGAACGTCTTCGCAGATTTCGAGGAGTTTAGATTCCCCTAAGTTAGAGCTATCTGAATCAACAAAACTTAGCAACGTTACATCATGCTTTTTGCTTAAGCCATGCAAAATATTCCATATTCTTATTTTTGATCCATTATCAACAGGATATGGATACCATCGTGATAAGAAAAGAATCCGCATTTTGATTTCTCAGGAACGATTAGGCATTTGGCCCCAACGTCCATGTAGAAAATCCACTATACCATACCACATAGCGTCGCGATGCTCGTGCATATTCCGCCATCTGGGTTTAATTGTCCAACTCGTTAAAGTACGAAGAAGTTGAACCCAGGCGCTAGCCCAAACCCTAAAAGGTGCATGATGTTTTGCCAGGGTAAGCAAGTGGTTTCTTGTTGCGTAGTAAGTGACAGTTGGTTTGGGTTTATGATCAACCGTAACGCCTTTGTGCCAAAGTTTCGCTTGTGGAACATTGATAATTTTCCAGTTTGCCCGTCGAATCCTTATACACCATTCGGTCTCTTCCCAAAAATAAAAGAAACGTTCATCAATCGAACCTGCCTGTAAAATCGCCTCGCGACGTAAAAGGATGGCACAACCGGAAATCCATTCTACCTCATGGATTTCTGAATATTGTCCACGATCTTTTTGGTCCCTTCCCAGGTGAATCGAATCCCAGTAGGGTCCCAACACCCCTCCAGCCGATTGGATCACGTCTGGCGTATGATAATGATAAACCATGGGTCCAACAATTCCGATTTCAGGATCGCTTTCACCAGCTTTCACAAGCATTTCCAGACTATCCGGTGCTAAAACGGTATCTTCATTGAGGACAAAAATCCAATCTGCTCCTTGATCAAGCGCATAAGCAATGCCGACATTATTATTACCGGCATAACCGCGGTTTGTCTCAAGATCGATGATCTTCACCTGCGGGAATCTCGCTTGAATTGCTTCTACGGACCCATCGGAGGATTGGTTATCTAACACAAGGATTGTATTGCGTTCATACGAATTATCGTTCAATGAAGCAATGCACTCCAATGTATCATCACGCCGGTTTGTGTTTAGAATAACTGTATAAACGAGCGGTTGTGACAAGTTAGCTTCGCCTTCTATAAACTGAATTTGGCTGTTATTGGGCAGCTGATGTAAGGGCTTTATAATCTTGCGATAACCAGGCTTTAGGAAAATTTTTGGTTACCTCGATGCCATCAAATTCCTGGCTTGAACGAGCACCATGCTGCTTGACCCATTGGGCCATTCGAGCCAGGCCGTCTACCAGGGAATAGAGATCCGGTTCTCCAAAAATGCGTTGGATTTTCTCATGGGAAGAGTAGGCGTGTTGAACCTCATTACGCGCCGGAAGGTGAACGATTTCAGGGGGAACACCCATTGCTTCGGCCACATTCTCCGCCAGTTCGTTGACGCTGTACGGCCGATCCGCTCCAATATTAAAAACCTGGTTATATGCTGAAGGCATGCTTATCGATTTAGCCAAAATTGGTGCAACATCTCCAATATAACTAAAGGCGCGGGTTTGCATTCCATCACCGAACACCGTCATCGGCCGTCCTTGTAAAATCTGATTCATAAAGATACCAACAACATTGCGGTACTTATCCCCAATGTTCTGCCTTTCGCCATAAACATTGTGCGGACGAAAAATTATGTAATCAAGATCGAACATCTCTTTGCTTGCCGCTAATTCCTGCTCCACGGCAAATTTAGCGATGCCATAAGAATCTTCTGGAAATGGCTGGGTTTCTTCAGTCATTGGCAGTTCAGGGCTGGTACCATAAACAGCAATTGAGGAAGTAAAAACAAAGCACTTTACATCAGTATTGATTGAAGCATTAATCAAATTAACACTGCCGATCAGGTTATTCGTGTAATTGAAGCGTTTGATGAAATGACTTAATCCTTCAGCAGCATAAGCCGCCAGGTGAAAGACGTAGTCAAAATGTTCTTGCTCAAAAAGGCTATTGACTAGATCGACGTCTGTAACACTACCCTCTACAAACTTAATACCATCGACCATATTATCAACGAAACCACCGCTTAAGTCGTCTAAAACGACGACATAATATCCCAATCTCTGAAGTTCTTCAGCAACATGCGAGCCAATAAAACCCGCACCACCTGTAACAAGAATTCGTTCCATTATTAACCCCTTATTCTCCCAAGTTTACTGATAGTACTTTCTTTAATCCTTAAGGAATTGGTTTTGCATAACCTAATTTAATAAATCAATTTCAATCTCTTGTTGAATCAATTCAGTATATATTTCCTCAAACTCTTCAACTTCTTGTTGGATCGTTTTAACGGGCTGAATCCCATTGACTAATTGTTCAAGTAAACCCGGTTCTTCGAGAATTCGTCGCATTTGTCTTGCTAATTCTTCAGAATTTCCTCTTTTAAATAGCAAACCATTAACATCATGCTTTACAAACTCAACGATGCCCCCTACATCTGAAGCTATAACAGGAGTTTTGCTGGCGAAAGCTTCCTGAATTACCCGCGGGTTGTTTTCATGCCATATAGATGGGACAACCAATACATCAATCTCGGACAACACCTCCCCTAAATTTTCATGGGGGAATGCTCCAAGAAATTTAACCTCATTCACACGCTTGGTTAAATTCTCCAATTCATGGAAATAATCGTCTGATCCGGCAGCCGGAGACCCATAAAGATATAATTCGTGACCCTTTTGATTTAAGCCGGCGAAAGCATCAATCAGAATATCGACTCCTTTGCTTGGAATGATTTGACCGATATACCCAAAGCGCTTTCGATTTGGTGAGGGGGTCTCTATTTCGTTCCCGAGCCAAGAAAGATCATGCCCGCTATGAATGACTTCGATTTCTTTAAAATAACCGCTATTAACAAGCACATCACGCAACCATGTCGCAGGGGCTGTGACTCGATCAACAAGATTGATCATCTCACTCAAGAAAGAACGTCGATCTTCGAAATCTAGAGCCACTCCTCGCAAACCGCGAAGGCGGTTCAGTTCAGGCTGTTGACTTGCCGAAATCAAAATAGGTGTAGATATTTTCTTAGGTACTAATTTAGAAACGCGATTATACAGAGAAGAGTTTTGTAAAAGGCATTCCAGGCATTCTTCAGTCGTTGTTTGCCCATAACATAAAGTTCCATCAGCGTGAAGCAAATTGAGTCTTGGGCAAATAAACCAAAAATCGGTCAATGTTAAAACCAAGGGTATATTACGATTTTTCACTGCCCGGATGACACTTGCGGAAAGCGTTAAGCAAGAAGTTATATGAACAACATCCGGTTTCCATTTCGATAACCATTCGTATAAGTTATCTTCGACGGTTGGATTGCTATATAGATATTGATTTGGATTTGGTCCCTTTTTCCAGTTTAAATTGATCCGTCTCACGGATATATTTTGAAAGGTTTCATCGACAAACCCGTTCCAATTGCTTTTACCGACCTCCCACTCGCCTGCACACAGAACCTGAACATTATGGCCTAATTTCAGAAGTTCTGTAGCATAACCCAGCGTTCGTTTTTCCGTCCCTGCATTATGTTCAGGCGGGAAAAAGCTAGTAATCAATAAAACCTTCATTCTATACCTATTTCAACAACGAGTCTGTTTGATTTATACCGGAAAGGGATTTATGTATTGGGGGAAGATTCGCTTCACATCACCGAATTGGGATCATCATCAATCTCTGACGAAAAATCAATATCAGCAAAGGGCGGAATTGTCAAAGAGTCAACTTCATGGCCTCGTTTCAATCCAATAAGTAGTTTAGTAAGTGTCGGACTAAATTTATACATACCCATGAGAATTTTGCTTTGATAGTCCATGGGGCCGAGCTCAGCAATCTCCTGGAACCAGTCGTAAATTAAGTCCCTATCAGCAGTTTCCGACATTATAGACTGAGCTGCCAATAACCTTAACAACCTCGCCCGTTCTTTTTCAGGCAAGTGTTGGAATTGCTCTAACTTTGTGATTGAATCTTGCTCTTCGGGTAAATCTCTTAATAAATTGACTAGTAGTTCATAGAAGACAAGCACGCGAACATCAACAGGACAATCATCAAACCTATCCATATGAACTGATCTGATTCGACATTTCGCGTGTTCTTTGGCACGATTTTTTAAGTTTATGCGCAGGCTAATGTTATCATTATGTAAACGATAAAGACATGTGTAATCGTCAAGATAACCAAAACTAGCAACCTCAGCGTATTGCATTAAAAAAACCCAGTCAGGTCCAATCGTTATCGTTTCATCAAATTGCAAATCATGTTCGATGATCGGTTTACTGCGTAAGACAACGCTTACTGGAGGTCCAAACAGGTCCGAACCTCGTACCACTTCCGCAAAAACATCACCCTCATAAGGACCACGGCGCCGGCTGGTTACAGTCCTGATCCGCCTCCCAGATGAATCACAGTAATATCCATCCGTATAAACTGCATCAAAACTAGGATTTTGTTCTAAATAGTTTACCGTCGCTGCAAGATGATTCGGCAGGTACATATCATCCGCATCAAGAAATGCAACGATATCTCCTTGTATATGGGTCAGGGCCTCATTCCGCGCTCTTGATTCACCTCCGTTTGGCTGTTGATACAAGTTTATTCGTGAATCATCAAATCCCAGAATAATGTCGGCGGTACTATCGGTAGACCCGTCATCAATAACTATCAACTCCCAGTTGGGATAAGTTTGATCCAGCACACTTTGAATTGCTTCTCCAATGAAGGATTCTGCATTGTAGGCCGGCATCAAAATGCTAACGAAGTGATTATTCATGGTAATAGTTTTAGGAACCTATTGGTTATTACAAGCCTGGACAACGAGGTTGTTCGAGTCAGTCGCCCAATTGGGATCTCGGCTTGCCATGTCAATCCCTTGGGCTGCTTTCCCGGCAGCGTAAGCATTATTTATCACGGTCCCCATCCTGCAAGTAACTGAGTACCCTAATTCAGCCTTGATACGCTCTTCCATTGGCCAAGGCCAAAGAGGTTGATCTGTTAACTCGCCATCTATATAACGATTCGCCAATCGAGCCCCTTCGCCTGTTTGCGTGGTAAAGGATGACCCACCTTGCCAGATATTTTCAATGTAACTGTTTTGCACGCTGTCAAAATAGGCCAACGTTCCCTCATCTGCTCCGGCGCCAATGCCACCCCATTGAGCAGTATTTAGGTTATTCAATCCATTATCAACCATTGTAGCTCGATCAATACGATTGTTCTGAGGCGAACCCTTTGGGGCAACGATGTTAAAGTTAATTCCATAACGCCCATTTCCCCAGGCTAAGATGTCCTGCCATAAATTATCCCGTAGGGAGCCACCACTGATGTTCGCCGTAAAGCCTAGTTGGTTTGTTGGATAATCAAAAACATTTGTCACACATGTGTCCCGACTGGGTTTCGGTCTGGTTTCGCCCCAAACAATTGGCGTACCATCCAACTCCAGACCAGAACGCATCGCTATTGTTCCCAAGATTTTATTTCCCGTAGAAATAGTGGTATTTTGGGTCAGTAAGGAAATCTCGCTTCTTGCTGTATGACCATAGGCAATCGAGTTTTCAATCGTATTGTTACTTGCATTGTATATCTCAATTCCTTCACCCCATGGCCAACATTCATGCCTTTCACGGCCGTCCCATTCGCGCCAATCAGCAAGGCAGCGGCGGACTACGTTATGCTGCGTCTTATAGATAAGGATCATTTTGCGCCCCGATCCCGCAGCGACGCAATCCTCCACAACATTGTAATTCCCACCGATTGAGATTACCTTGGAATTTGTATCCGTGTCTGCGTCATAACCGGATATACGCCTTAACACATTATGATCGCCCTCAATCCGATAGACATATTGATCGCCATTCCGGGCAACAATCCCATAAATAATTATGTATTCAACTCCGCCAACAAGAAAAACCGGAGCCCGAACCCCTTGACCATCTAATATCACCTTCCCATCATTTTGAGCACGTATTATGATTGGTCTATTAGGCTGGCCTGAAATAGGTGGCGCAAGAGTTTGATGGTAGAGGCCATCAAGAAGTATCAGTGTGTCGCCCGCTGACATGACAGACCAGGCTCTATCGAATGTAGCCCATGCTTCACTTGGGGTTCTCCCGCTTTTGTTGTCGTTTCCATTCGGCGACAAAAAGAATTCCTGACCACCGGGCTGTGAGGTGGGCGTATCTTGAGCGATAACGAAAGGGAGATTGACTTGATCTGAATCGGCTACTACCGGTTCACTTGCAGGAGGAGCATCCGATACGATTTCTGGAACTGCAGTTTCTGAGACAGATGTTGAATCGCTTGGTATAGGCTTCTCTGAATCCATCACCGATTGATTAGCCTGATCCGCGGCAAGGATTTCATTATCATTTGATTTCAGAATATCAGAGCCTAGTAGTTTTACAGCTAAAATCAGGGATACCCCCAAAATAATTGCCAGAAATAAATATCTTTTTGTAGCTAAACTGAACTTCTTCATATTGTGGTTTTTATCCCCCTATTCTCTGAAATTGCTGTAATCACTCGGATTTCAGTCATGAATGCAATGACATCATAAACGCAATGACATTATCGTAAAAATATGCCGGAATTGCATGTCCAAGTGCCATGAATAACCGAGCCGTCACCACGTTTGTAATCTAATACTCAGGCTCAGCGGGAAGTAACCATTCATTAGAAGTCTCATTTACAATTCGTAAACACGCATTTTCAATCTGCACTGCTGTATGCTGCCAGCTATGCTCGCTCTCAGCCTCAATTCTGGCCGTCTGTCCGAGCTGCCTTCTCAATTCATCATTCGATACCAGAAGGTTTATGGCTTCAAAGAGCGCGGTGTCATCACATGGAGGAACTATCCAACCGCTACGGCCGTGTGCGATCACTTCTGGCTCGCCATCCAACCCGGATGCAATAATAGCTAACCCGGCCGCTTTATAATCGAGCAGTTTTAATCCCGAGTATTCGTCCCGACCACAATATGGAGATACGCCAATATCGACATTTTCCAAATATGCAGCCATTTGCTCAAGGGAAACATGGCCTGTAAATGTGACGCGATCTTCTAACCTTAAGCGGCTTATCATCGCCTTAATCTCTCCCTCTTGTTTACCTCCACCAATTAACAAGAGATGAATGTCGAGACCCTGGCTTACTGCTTGTGACACAGCATTTATGAGGATCGGCACGCCCTGCCAGGGATCAAAGCCACCAACATAAGCGATCTGCACCGAGCTTGTATGCTCGTTATCAGAAAAGGATTGCAGTCGATCGCGATCTAGCAACTCTACCAGTTCACTGCCATTCTCGATTACCGAAACCTTTTCAGGAGCAATATCCCAGCGCTGGATATATTTTCTACGCCAACCTTCACCTGTTGCAATCGAATAAGCAGCCTGGCGCGCTGCAAATTTAGTGACTTTTTCCGAGAAATGACGCTGCACCCCTTCGGGGGCATTCCCCTGTAATTCCATTTCGGTCAGATGATCTCCGTTTACTTCAAGGACCAGGGGCTTTTTCAACCAGCGCGAGGCAAGTGCTCCACCATAACCCATCCACCCCATGCGCTCATACAATAAATCAAAATCATGCAATTCTTGCCGGCATGCTTTTGCGAATCGCAAACTATCGAAGAGAGCTATATACGGGAGTTGAAGTTCAGACTGTATGCGGCGGACAAAACTCTCAAAGTAAGTCAGTGGTACTTTGTCGATTAAGCTTTCTCGAACGGGCTCAAAGTTTTGAAAGTCCTCACTCTTCCAAATACGGCCGTCCCAATTAACAATCAAGCAAACATCATGTCCTAAGCCTGTTAGCTCATCAAATACAAGCTTCACATGATTCGCGGCGCCCGATAGCGGGTATGAAAAAATATTCGGAACTCCTGCCTGCAGTAAATAACCAATCTTCATTGAATTTCAGCGTGTAAAACGTCATTTTCCTTGGACGCGCCTAAATCGCCGCGCTTTCAACCACCTGCCGGATACGAATTTTTGTCTTCTCAATATCAAAGTTGTTTCGAGCAATTTCCCGCATGAGTTTTCTAGATTCAAGCCGCTTTGCTTCGGTCAAATCAGAATAAGCTATTATTTTTTTGTTTAGCTCCTGACTCGAGTAATAAAGATTTTCCTCCGGCAGCAGCTCATCAGCACCTGACCAATGATGCGCCAAACAATAACAGCCGCAGGCCATAGCCTCCATGGGCGCTACCTGCAAACCCTCCGAATAACTATTGGAAATAAAAATATCAATTCGTTGATACCAATCCCAGGTGTCAGTTACATTTCCATAAAACGTCACCTTGTCTTGCAATCCCAATCGTTCAACCACGTCCTTTAGGGCATAGAAATAATCACCATGGCTTGGGTGCTGCCCACCTGCTATGTGGAGGTGAAATCCATTATTCTCCTTATGCAGTTCGTAAAAAGATAGGAGCAGATCGTAAACCCTCTTCCTGGGAGTCAAATGGCACAAGATGCCGATATCGCCACTAAACTCCTTAGGTCGCATTTGAAATCTATCGAGAGAAATGGAAACGGGAATAACGACAACTTTTGAGGCGTGATTGGGGTACATTTTCGCAAATTCTTCGCGCTTAGCTTCACTAACCACAATGATCTTATCAACCGGATCCCAATTAATCTGCTCCACCCACTGGTACATTTCATAACGATGTAACCTTGTGACAATGCCACAGGTCTTTGGTAATTGAGTGGCTGAAGCTAATAACTGGCTGGCCCACTCAAAAAATATGACATCGCTCCAACGCATCAAAGATTCCAAATCATGGTTATAGAAGTAGCGATTAATCCGACCGGAAAATATTGGTGATTCTATCTGGCGTCTATTGAAAAGGCGGAGGTCATGATACTCTCCTAGATATTTATAAATTTCGTTGAAGAAACCCCAGGTTTCTTCTATTGCCACTCCAATACGCATACCAATAACCTATATTATTCCTGTCTTATTTTTCCTTATTCAATCCTTGAATTGTTGATTTCAGTAGAGATTGTGACAGCAAGCTTAGTACGCCACGATTTTTCAGGTAGATCTTATCGGATTTAACTGCCTTGAGAACGCTCGGCACCGTTTCCTTATACCTTCCGTTCCGGAAATTCCTAAAAGCGCTGTTAACAAAATAAAGCCCAAGCAGATACTGCAGGTCTTCCTCATCAGTAATGACTTTTAATTCGTTGGTGAGATCATTCAAAACCAACTGTGCAGCTTCTGAACCAAATTCAACCTCATAATCTATGAGTTGGGCTGCGAGTACATCTAGATAGGGCTTCCGTACCCGTGCACCCCAATCAAATGCCTTCTCTAAATGGGATCGCCCGCGCTCTATCCGTCCCCACAAGATATTGCGAACACCTTTCTCAATGTACCCCTGCCCCACTGCCCATGCGTATTGATTCTGTATGGGTTCCAATTCTTGCGGTAGTTGATCGAAGACACTTCTTAAAATCGCTTCATGACCATTTTTTTCATCGGCGATAACCTCTCGGAGCAGAAAAGCAACCAGGTCACATGGTTCACCCTCAATTAATGAGGGATCGATATTTAGCACCTGGTGCAAAAAATCCATTCCTAAAGCTGTTTCTTTCTGAATAAGGGCCAATGAGACAAGAATCAGTAAATGATGTTTAAGAGCAATGCTGCGAAGCGACAAAACCTCCTCAGGGCAACGAGGATCATCAAATACATTTGATAACGCACGTTCAACATCCTCGAGGCGACAGCGCAGGTTCTTTCGAGGCCGACCTGAATGATAGCGGCGGTAATTCAATACCTTGTCAACGCTGGCAAACTGACAACCTTCCAGGGCTAAGCGACATGGATAATCTGTATCTTCACCTCCGCAAACATATTGCCCGTCAAACACACCTGCGCGGGATACCCAATCGCGCCTAATAACCATGTCACTAGGTGAAAACGGAAAACCCAAAATAAAATCCGCAAGCCCAACCGCCAACGGCGGACGCCATAGACGTCGAATTGTATCGGCGGAGTGATCAAGGTCGAATCGGCCGTTATAAGTGACACCAATCTCTGGGTGCTGTTCTAAAAAGAGACAATGGGTTTGTATCTTCTGAGGATGGAAAAAATCGTCGGCGTCTAGAAGCACGATTATATCGCCTGATGAAGCAATAATGCCGGTATTTCGAGCTGTAGGCAAACCGCGATTCTCCTCGTGGACAATATATTTCACCCGTGGATCATTGAACTGCCTAACTGCTTCACCGGTGTTATCCGGTGAAGCGTCATTCACGACAATTAACTCTATATTTGAATACGTTTGGTCTAGGACACTCTGGATGGCAGAGGGTAAAAATTCAGCCTGATTATAAGCAGGAATAACTACACTCACTAGAGGAGAATTCACTTAACAGCCTTTTTCTAAACGATATCAGCAAATAAAAATTCAACCCGTTTAAAAAACCAATACCCAAATGCTAATAGAACCAGTGATATTACTATTGCAGGAATCATATAGGCACCGGGGATTTGACCATTTATCAATATGTCTCGATACGCCTCTAGGATTCCCGCCATAGGATTCAGAAAATACAGCGACCTGTATTGCTCAGGGATGGTTGTGATTGGATAAATAATGGGTGAAGCATAGAACCAAAGACTCATAAC
Organism: Anaerolineales bacterium; assembly: GCA_046259385.1. Classification (GTDB taxonomy): domain Bacteria; phylum Chloroflexota; class Anaerolineae; order Anaerolineales; family UBA4823; genus CAVWDI01. The sequence goes on along the minus strand of JBJYWI010000257.1, from coordinate 89 downwards.
CAACCCTAATACTGACCCAACATCTCTAAAAAACACATTTGCTGCTGAAAGTGCTAAACCCAAACCAGTAATAAGAATTATTTGTATAG
>JBJYWI010000256.1:0-1835 GCA_046259385.1 Anaerolineales bacterium | reverse complement strand
AAACTTATGCACAAATTTTATCACTTGTAATTGGCTTTTTGATGAATCCTTGAAATTAAACCCAGGATAATCAATATCTAGATCCTAACAGGAAATACCTATATAATGCAGAGGGGCATTGGCTGGAAATTCATGTAGCATAATGGATTGCTGACAATGAGCTAGAGAATATTGTTCAAGAGAACTGGTAATTGATCATTAATTCATTCCGGTATCCCCAAGGTTATTAGAATGAAATACAAGACTTAGATTAACAGAATCAGCCTCATCTTCCATAGATCCGGGGAGGGAGTGAAAAAAATGAAGCTCTAATGAAAGTAGTCCAAGAGATACAGATTTACGTTCTTGTTTTGCGGGTTGTAGTGAGATTGGTGTTTGCGTTTACCTAGTTGGATATTTCAGATGTGAACCTTAGAAAGTGGGGGAAAATGTGTTCAAACATACTGGTGGCGGTGAAACTGAACGTATTTCAATACCAGTGAGGAGTTGTTCTTATAGATAGATTTGATTTCTTATTTGCGGATTATACTGCAGCGCGAGAATCAACCCCATCCAGAGTGATAAGTTTGCTGAGATCTGCTGATTGCTTACCTGGCCGGGGTCCCTGTCATCCTCAACGTAGAATTGAGCTTCCAATTTTTCAAGATCACGATGCGCTTATTCTTGCTTCGCGCTTATCATTGTTAGCCAGATCCCAAGTGGATCTGCAATTTATATGTCAATGATGGAATTGAGGCAATGATAACCATTAAGTTACCCTTGTAGATGGTAATCAGAAGAGTTTGGATGATCAAACTGTTACACTTAATTGATCAGAAGGTTGAATTATTTAGATAAGAAATGATCTTTTCATCGATTTGCTCTCTAATCATTCGAAAAGCAGTAAATCGAGTTTGCTCATCTCCTTCAATTTTCGCTGGATCAATAAACGGAATATGGATCTGTTTGCCGGGAGATAACCAAATGGGACAATCTTCTGCAGCCGAGTCACATACCGTGATTACTAAATCAAATTTCTGGCCAAAATATTGACTGGCATCTTTTGAATAACCTAGGTGATGAATCCCTATTTCTTCCAAGACTTTTATAGCTAACGGATGCACGTACCCCGCAGGCTTCGTACCCGCGCTAAAAGCTTTCCACTTATCACTCAATTTCCAATTCACAATCGCTTCTGCCATTTGAGAGCGACAGGAATTACCGGTACATAGGATCAGTACTTTTTTTGTCAATTTTCAACCAAATATGAATATTGGTTAAGTTATAAGTTTCTTTCAAACATATCCAGCTCGTCATCTGTGTGGTCAAATTCAAGCATTTCACCGGTTACCATATAGATTGTACGTTCGCATATATTCGTAACCCTGTCTGCCATTCTCTCGAGATTATGTGCTGCCCATAATAAATAGTTTGCCCTGTCGATAGTCGAAGTGTCATCCATCATATAGGTTACCAGCTCACGGTAGACCTGGTTATATAAGTAATCAACCTCATCATCTTCCTTTGGGATTTCACGAGCGGACTCTACATCTCCGGCGACAAATGATCCTAGCGCTCTATGCAGCATATTGATGGCTTTATCAGCCATGCGTGGAATGTCAATTAATGGTTTTACAAGTGGTTCCGTGCCCATTAGGACATTTATCCTCGCGATTCCTTTTGCATAATCTCCAATTCGCTCTAATTCGGTGATGACCTCTAATATCGAGGCTAACAATCTCAAATCTTTCGCCATAGGTTGCTGGGTTGCGATCAAGGTGATACAACGGTTTTCCAATTCGAAATGTTTCTTGTTAACTTCCTGGTCGCCAAGATAAATCTTTCTGGAGGCATCC
>JBJYWI010000255.1:0-7277 GCA_046259385.1 Anaerolineales bacterium | reverse complement strand
GCTTTTAATATGCATCACACACCGATAGAACCCCTTCTGTAAAGAGAATTAGCAGGGCTGTTATGAAAATTTATGTTGTTTCGCTCATACATGTCTATTTCTTGAGATCATGTTGGTGCAAAATACAGTTGAAGAGAAGTCTCTTTTTTTCGAGACTCAATACTCACCAATCTGCTCAGGGTAATGCCTTTTCAGGATGACCTTGATTTTTCTTTTGTTGGAAATAGAATTTAAGAATTCCAAAACTTCAACATACCGCAAAACCGGGGTGATCGACAAATCCATTAATCTTCCGCCTGGATTATTGTCCCATGCATCTCCCCCAACAGAGCTTTACTGATCGAACCGCTCTCAAGACCTGAAAAAATTAATACCTGCAAATCTTGAATTTTTGCAACCAGATCCAGATTCTGTTTTACCTTGCTTGACATACCGCCGGTGACATCCACCGCGTTAGATCCCAGAATTTTTGTATCCAATACCGCATATTTCTCGGGGGTGATAACGTCGAGGACACGGGTGTTGGCTGGATAATCGCCCCAGACTCCTGGTTCAACTCCTGCAAGCAGGATCCGCCCTGGATGCATATGAAGCGTTAAGTGGTAAAAAAGATCCTCAGTTGAAAGTATCGTCCCGCCTCGTACATTATCAAACGCCACGTCTCCATAAACCACCGGCAGCAGACCCGCCTTTAAAGCGGATTTTAATGGCGTAAGGTCCCAGCAGGCGATTCGCCCATCAGAGGCAGTTACCACCCCCGAAGGCGGAAAGCTGACTGCCGGGATACCGGCTTTATCAAGTGCTCCCATCACCAACATATGTAATTCCCCGGCAGCCCGCCAGACTTCGACAAATCCTTCCCACTCGTCCCTTGTTCTGACCCCTTTTCGGGTGCCATACTTATGGGCAGGAACGTGTCCGAAAGACCCGGAGCCATGCCCAAGCACAATTCGCAAACCGACATCGGATTTGATCACCTGGCTGATTTCCTCAGCGATACCCTTTATTAATTTTTGCCTGGCTTTATTCGGCTGTTCTTTGTCCGTTATTAAAGAACCGCCCAATTTTAATAATGTCAGCTTATTATTTTCTCTTGTTTTTACTTGGTTCGGCCCGCTCATTGGATCATATTGTATACACTCGCGTCATTATCACCCGTTCTGCTCCAGCTTTTTTCAGGGCATCTGACACAAAAGTTGTAGAACCCTCTGGAACAAGCGCAATTATATTGCCTCCCCGGCCGCCTCCGGAAAGTTTCGCACCCATGGCTCCATTCTCCCTAGCTGTTTCAACAAGCATGTTTAATTTTCTAGAGGAAACCCCCAATTTCTGAAGCAGTTCATGATTTTTATCCATCAATAGTCCCATTAAACGGATGTTTCCGCTTTCAATCATGGCTCGCGCCTTAATTGAGATCTCGCCGATCCGGTCAAAAAGATCTTCATATCCCTCAAAATCCTGCTCCCACCCCCGGCGTACATCCGCAACGGTTTCCGCGGTCGGACTTGATAACCCGCTGTCAGCGATAACCAGTGTGATTGGAGCATTAATTTTTAACCGCTCAATCGAGCGCCCTCTCTGGTAATACACTGGTTCCGCATATGTAATGACTGTATTATCTATCCCGGAGGGTGTTCCGTGCTGGATTTTCTCCACCTTGTATGCCACTTCAGAAATCTGTTCATCCGGTAACGGTTGTCCGAGAAAACCTGAAAAAGCCCGGATCAAAGCGATTGAAACTGCGGCACTCGAACCCATTCCTGCTGAAAGCGGGATGGTCGAGCTGATTTTAATACTGCATGCTGGTAACCTTTTTACTCCAATCGATGACGCAACCAGATCCACTGCCAACCGAATTGGATGTTCCAGCGGGAGTTGATCGAGATCTGAAAACAGGTCGATATCCGGCGCATAGATCGCTATCACGCCGGATTCAGCAGTGGGCTCCGCATTAATAACCGCCCTTGCCCGGACCTGATTCACCGGTACAGCAATAGCAGGTCTGCCGTAAACCACCGCGTGTTCACCGAAAAGGATTACCTTCCCCGGAGCAGTTGCGGTCACCGCAGGCATATTTCCCTCTCTTGGGTCCGTGTCCAGTATGGTCGCATGATTTAGGAATTACAACTTCAGAATATATAGAAAATCATTAATACCGAAAATCCCCACAACATAACCGCGACCTGAATCGGGCGGTCTTTGAGAAAAATTTCTTCAGGCGCGCCTCCCATGTTCTCAACTTGAAGCAGGTAAATATAACGGAATATGCCGTACACAACAAATGGTATGGTCAACATCATAATATTGTTTACAGGCAAATTTGGCGCAGAGAATGTATAGAGGCTGTAAGCAACAATCGTCGTCGCAGAAACAATTGTGATTAACTGGTCCAATAGTGGCAGATTGTATCCATCCAGCACTTTTCGGTGTGACTGGGCATCATCTTCCAGTAGAGAGATTTCTCCCCATCGCTTGCCAAAACCCAGCAACAGCGCCCCAATCGATGTCACTACATAGAGCCAGGGAGAAAATCTGGCAACCGTGATGAGGGATGCTCCTGCCAGCACCCGCAGGATAAAACCCAGTGAAATTGAAAATACATCTATGATCGGGATATGTTTCAACCACTTGGAATATGCGAGATTGAGTACAAAATATGCCAGCGCGACCAGGGTGAATCCTGGAGACAAGAGATATGAAATTGGAAAAATCACACCCAGGATGATAACGGCAGCTGCGACAGCAGTCCTGATAGGTAAATCCCCGGATGCAATCGGCCGCCCCTTTTTCTCAGGATGGTTTTTGTCCGCTTCTGAATCTGCAATATCATTAATAATGTAAACAACACCAGAGAGCAAGCAAAAGATGATAAAACCAGCCAAAGTCCGGAAAAATGCAGGCAGATTATTAAATCCAAGCTGGCGGTCAAATACCAGCGCAGCGAAAATAACCCCATTCTTTATCCACTGCTTGGGACGCATAGTCCTGATAATGCCTGTAAGAGTTCCCCGAATCATGCCGCTATGATAGCATATCTGAGGGAGATATAACAGGTAATCCTCTCGTGTTAAAATTGAAAGATGCCAAAAGAGCGCCTGGATATTATTTTGGTTGAACGCGACCTGGCTGAGAGCCGCAACCGTGCCCAGAGATTGATTATGGCTGGGCAGGTTCGTGTGAATGGCCAGCCAGTTCTGAAAGCCTCAACTAGAATTGAGCGCGATTCCGGCATCGAAATCGATCAAGGAGCTCGTTTTATCTCTCGGGGAGGAGAAAAACTGGCAGCAGCCCTGGAACGCTTTCCCATTGAAATAGTGGGGAAAATCTGCGCGGATGTAGGCGCATCTACTGGAGGTTTTACAGACTGCCTTCTCCAACATGGTGCACTGCGTGTGTATGCAATCGACGTCGGCTACGGTATTCTGCACTGGAAGATACGCCAGGATGCGCGCGTAATCTCTATGGAAGAAACAAACGCGCGCTATCTGGACTCGCTTCCTGAACCTGTGGAAGTGATCACAGTTGACGTTTCGTTTATCTCACTGAAGAAGATACTGCCTAAATTTAAAAACTGGTACCGCGATCAGGATAAAGAAGAAACATTTGAAAATTCCAGCAATCACCTCATCGCTCTGATCAAACCCCAATTTGAAGCAGGCCGCCTGGAAGTATCTCGCGGGCGTGGAGTAATCCGCAATTCTGAAGTTCACCGTGAAGTATTACGGGATGTGCTCTGGTTTTCAACCCTGGAAGGTTACCAGGTAAACGGTCTGATCTTATCCCCACTCAGTGGTCCTAAGGGGAATAAAGAATTCCTGGCCTGGTTCAAATTTCAGGAAAAACCCCTAGATGATTATAGTTGGGAGCAGGAGAAAGCTGCTGATATCAGAAATATGATCGATAAGGTGACTCAATAGTCTCTATAAGGATTAATCCAGGGTCGCCAGGAGCCAACAAATAGAAGAACATCCCGAAGGACCTTCCCCCGAAAAGATAACAAACTGGAAGAGATTAATTCCGGGACTTGTTGTATCTCTGGTTTCTCTTGCCATCGTATTCTATATCGCGGATATCCGGAAATTTATCGAAGCCTTAAGACTGGCTGATATAAGGTTGGTTCTTCTCGCTCTTATCATGACAGCCGTATGGTTATATGTTCGTTCTTTAGCCTGGAGATCGCTGCTGCAGGGCAAAGCCGGCATCGGAGATGTATTCTTCACAGTGAATGAAGGTTATCTGCTGAATAACATTCTCCCTTTCCGGCTCGGAGAAATCGGACGTTCATTTTTGCTTTCGGCGAAGACGGAGCTCAGTTTCTGGGAAGTGTTTTCAACCATCATCCTAGAACGTGCGATCGATGTAGTTATGGCGTCGAGCCTGCTATTGATCACTGTTCCGTTTGTGCTTGGAGGAGAATGGGCAACCCGCGCCGCTGTTGCGGCTATCGTGTTTGTAATAGCAAGTTTGCTCCTTTTTTACCTGGCAGCCCGTCATCACGAGTTGCTGCTGGAATGGTTTGAAAAATTTACGGTAAGATATCCAACTGTTAACCGGTTCGGCAGGACACATTTGCCGCTTTTTTTTAAGGGGCTATCCGTACTTACCCAACCTGCGCAGTTCATGCGCTCGATCGGTCTATTTCTTCTTAATTGGATCGTAGCAATTCTCCAATATTACTGTCTAATGCTTGCTTTCTTTCCTGATGGCAGAATACTATGGGCAGGATTCAGCCTTGGCGTTACTGCTCTGGGTATCGCGGTTCCATCCTCACCCGGGGCTGTTGGAGTATGGGAATTATCCGCTGTTGCTGCGCTTTCAGCTTTCGACCTCGATCCTTCTACTGCACTTGCCTATGCGCTCACTGCCCACATCTTCAATTTTATTGTCACAGGGTTGATAGGTTCATATGGTTTTGCACAGGAAGGAGAAACGCTGGCTGGCCTTTATAATCGCATCCGGCGCCTTCCGGAAAGAGATGCTTCCAAAACTTGATAATTGAATGCAAATACTGATTGCACTGACCTACTATCGGCCTCATTATTCCGGCCTCACGATTTATGCTGAAAGGGAGGCGCGTGCCCTTGCCCGGAGAGGGCACCAGGTCACAGTTCTAACCTCGCGGTACAGTAAGGATTTAGCACACCATGAGTATAAGGATGGCGTGGAAATTGTCAGGTTAAATGTGCTTTTCCGGGTAAGCAAGGGGGTGATTATGCCTTCCATGCCGCTGCAAGCCTGGAAGTTAATTTCCAATTCAGATATCGTTCACCTGCATATACCCCAGTTGGATGCAGCGTTAATCGCATTGGAAAGTAAATTCCAAAAGAAACCGCTGATTTTGACCTACCACTGCGATTTAAACTTGCCTTCCGGGTTGATTCACCAGATTGCAAACAAGGTTTCAAACTGGGCGAACATTGTTACTGCCTCTCTGGCGGATAGGATTGTGGTCAACACAAGAGATTACGCCGAAAATTCCCGGTTTCTAAAAAAATTTCTGGGCAAAATCCAGCCAATTTACCCGCCTGTAGAAATTGCACCCATTGACCGGGAAACAATTACATCTTTCAGGGAAAAGTTCTCAATCAATAAAGATCAGAAAGTGATCGGCATGGCGTCTCGGCTTGCGGCTGAAAAGGGCGTCGAATATCTGGCGCAGGCTCTACCGCATGTACTGCTAAAGGTGCCTGAAGCGAGGGTGATTTTTGTCGGACCTTACCGGGACATTATCGGCGAAGAGCAGTATGCGAAAAAGTTATCTCCCCTAATAGATCGCCTGGGTCATCATTGGACATATGTGGGTATTCTGTCCCCGGAGGAAATGGCAGCGTTCTTTAAGGTGTCTGATGTTGTTGTTCTACCCAGCATTAACAGCACTGAATCATACGGAATTGTTCAGGTGGAATCATTTAAATGTGGAACACCCGTTGTCGCCACAGATCTACCGGGAGTTCGAGTCCCGGTTCAAACAAGCGGGATGGGTCGGATCATCAAACCCGGAGACCCAATCGATTTGGCAGATGCCCTGGTCAAAATAATAAAGAATCCCACAAAATACGCAGGCGATCCAGCTGAATTACTGTCTTTTTCCACTCCTGAATTTGTCGCCAGAAGTTATGAAAAAATCTTCATGGATTTGATCCACACCGGTAATGGCTGCTAAAACCAATTCCAATCCTGTTGAAAAAGATTTTCTATGGCTGAATATCAAAGAACTGCCTTTTTTTCGAGCCCTATTACGGGCAGTAGAAGCAAGGTTTTACCAGGATATTTTACTTCCCTCACCCACCCTTGATCTGGGTTGCGGAGACGGGCATTTTGCAGAAATTACTTTTAATAGTCCTGTGGATATTGGATTAGACCCGGATATAAAACCGCTCTGGGAAGCTATCCGAAGAAACAGCTACCGATTCCTTATCCAGGCCGATGGCAGTTGCATGCCCTTCCCGGATCATTACTTCAACAGCGCCTTCAGCAATTCAGTTCTTGAACATATTCCAGGTATTGAAGCGGTTTTAAAGGAAACCAGCAGGGTTTTAAAACCTGGGGCGGTTTTTGCTTTCTGTGTCCCCAACCATCAATTTAATCAAAACCTCTCCATTTCAAACTGGTTCGAAAGAATTAACGCTGGCGTGCTGGCTGACCGATACCGTACTTTTTTTGACCGGATCGCTCGCCATTACCATCTAGACCCACCGGAAGTATGGATCAACCGCCTTCAGAAAGCAGGTTTCGAAATCGTTAGATGGCACAATTATTTCTCTCCCGGTGCCCTGCGGATAACAGAACTGGGGCACTACTTTGGTCTCCCATCACTGCTTGCCCGTAAGTTGTTCGGAAAGTGGATATTGGCTCCTTTCCGCTGGAACCTGGCGATACCATACAGGATTACAAAAAAATATTTTGATCAGGAACCAATCCGGGATGATGGCGTCTGCACTTTCTTCATAACCCGCCGGAAATGAATTTATCTGCCTATAATGGTGGACTTAGAAGCTCTTAATTAATATATGTAAAATCTAATTGAATTAACAGCCAGAAAGGGTAAAACTTGCTTGAGCGCAGCTCACAAAACAACATATGTCAACTGCAAAATACCGCTATCACTTAATTTCAATCTGGAAACTCTTGAGGAATTTTTCCCCTCGCTCACATATCCTGCGTGTTTTCCTGAAATTGCCGTACTCCCAGAACCAGATCATTCGCTTGCTGCAAAATGACCTCAGGTTCTATACCAGAGGCGCGATGGATATCTGGACAATAAAAGAGACTTTTGT
>JBJYWI010000254.1:0-6745 GCA_046259385.1 Anaerolineales bacterium | reverse complement strand
GCCGGAAAAAGCCAACACCATCTTCCAAGAAACCGGGTCCTACCTGGATGAAATAGAGAACCCATATTCGCTAGGAATTCTCAAGGCCTTTCAGGTAGAGCTGGCACTGGACCAGGGAGATACAGCCCGCGCTCACCAACTGAGTCTGGCCCTCGATATCGATTGGCGCCTACCCTTCTGGTTCTGGCATTATTACACCTTTCAACTGACACCGATCAAACTTTGGTTGGCCGAGGGGCAGGAATTAGACCAGGCCCTGGCTATACTGGAAGAGATGGACGAGTTCTTACGCAAGATGAACCGTAAAATCCATCGTATTGATGTGTTAGCCTTGCAAGCGCTGGCTTACCAGGCCCTGGATAACCGACCCAAAGCCATGGAAAAGATTGGCCAATCACTGGCCCTGGCCGCGCCGGGGAAATTCATCCGCAACTACCTGGACCTGGGGCCCAAGATGCGGGCGTTGTTGGTCCAATATTACAAACAAACCCAAAAACAAAAAGGTACGGATGACTTGACATACCTTGCCCAAATATTGGCTGCTTTTCCACAAGTAAAATCAGAAGATCAAAATAGCGGATCATCGGCCTCCATCCTGATCGACCCCTTAACCAAGCGGGAACTGGAAGTCCTCAAATTGCTGGCAACGGATCTTTCTACAAAAGAAATGGCTTTGGAAATGAATATCACCTGGGCCACAGTCCGGACCCACAGTAAAAACATTTACGCCAAATTGGGGGTAAACAGCCGTTACGAAGCCGTGTATCGTGCCCAAGAATTCGAATTGATCTAAACCCTCAGCATCCCCTCTATAAAAAATCATCCACGTTTCTACCCCATCTGGGGTATGACAACTACCCCACAATACTGCTACATTAATAGCGATATGTCACTTTTATTGTGGACTTCAAAATCGTGAAACATGCTTGGTTTGGTTATACAACCTCACTATCAACAGAAAAAGGAAAATTATCGTGCAGCCTGCTTATGATCAACCGGGTATTTACACTATTCACATAGCTGGCAGGCTGGATAAAAGCTGGGTAGACCGCCTGGGTGGCTTAACCATCACTTCCATTGAGGAAGATGATGAAAGCAAGCAACCTGTTGTGGTATTGAAAGGTTGTCTACCCGATCAAGCTGCCCTGTTTGGCGTCCTAAACACCCTGTATAATCTTCGATATCCTATAATTTTTGTCAGGTATCTAAGGCCTGGTTAATCATGCCGAAGCATATGCTTATCCACATCCCCCAACGGTTTTGTTGATGATCGATTCTGGAGCAGGTACATAAATCGGAAGGTCAAACCTCCCTGAAGAATTATTCGATGATCCACGGACATGGCTCGATAGCGCTGACAGGAGGCTAATAAAAAAAATTTTTCAATACTAAAAGAAATTTTGAGGTTCAACGAGAAGAAGGTTGTATTCGGGTGTCTCCAAATACCAAAATACATGCCGACTCCCAACTGTGTTGAAACAACACTATTAGATTAGAGGCAAATTCATGTACAGAAGAATAAAGCTTATTATCGTCTTATTGATCGCCCTCAGCAGCTTCACCACCATAATAGTGCTGGCGAATGAAGCCGCAAGTCCCGTGTACCTGCCTGTGGTATACAACGATTACGGTGCCAATCCGACACCAACACCGATCCCCATCCTCCAGATCATCGGTTTTCATCCTTCAAATAATCCACAAGAAGATTACGCCGTCTTGAAGAACAACTCTGGAGGACCGCTCGATTTGACTGGTTGGTACCTCAAAGCAGAAAACCAGAGCGGGCGCTATAACTTCCCCGAAAGTTTCATTCTCAACAGCGGTGCCACTGTCAACGTGAGGAGCGGCGTGGGGCCCAGCACGATCACAAACCTGTTCATCGGTCTGCCATTCTCATTGTGGACAGTTCCCAACAACTGTCTTTACGTGCGCGACGCGGACGGTACATTGCAAGACGTGGCGTGTGTCGATGATGAACCCGCTCCCCCTGAAACTCCCACCTCAAGCGTGTATATCTCGGGTTTTAACCCCTCATCCAATCCTGAGCTCGATTACGTGACGATCTACAATTCAACCAGCGAGGGTTTCAACCTGACTGGCTGGTGGATGAAAGCTGAATCAGAAAGTGGGCGCTACGACTTTCCCACAAATTTTATCCTGGGGGCTGAAAGTTCAGTCAACGTTATTAGCGGTGTGGGCACAAACACTGCCACCGAGCTGTATGTTGGGTTAACTTATTCACTATGGACAAGCCACGATAACTGCGCCTACCTGCGCTATAAGGATGGCACCCTTTTAGATAAGAAATGCGTCAACTAATCCATCCCTGTGAACCCATTAATTAATAAAAAGGAGTAAAAATTATGGCAACCATAACCGCTTTCAAGTTTGACACACCCGGTGGGGCAGAGCAGATGCTCGACCTGGTCAAGGATCTTTCCAAACAGCAGCTGATTACCTTGCAGGACGCAGCCATCGTCACCTGGCCGGAGGGTAAAAAGAAACCCAAAACCAGGCAGCTCGAAAGCCTGGCAGGCTCAGGCGCGCTTTCGGGAGCTTTCTGGGGTATGCTGTTCGGCCTGATCTTCTTCATCCCCTTCTTTGGGATGGCGGTCGGGGCCGCGATGGGCGCTCTGACCGGGAAATTTTCCGACTATGGCATAGACGATGATTTCATCAAAAGCGTCGGTCAGAAAGTCACCGAAGGGACCTCAGCCTTGTTCCTGATGACCAGCGGAGCTGTGGTAGACAAGGTCGGCGATGCGGTCAAGCAGAAAGGATGGAAGTTCGAGGTCCTGTCGACCAACCTGAGCAACGAACAGGAAAAACAGCTAAGAGAGGATTTTGGCCTCGAATAATAAATCACCCCAAAACCAAAGCGACCTGATTTTGGGAAACTACAGGACTTGAAGCTTATGAATAAGAACCTTCGTCTGACTTTCACTAAAGGAAATCGCGATGCTTAACGAAATCCTGACAACGATTGCCAGCCTGGCGTTAAACCTGTTCATCATCACCAGTATGCTGGCGATGGGGATGAGCCTCACAGTGAAACAAATCCTTGATCCGCTACGTAATGCGCGCCTGGTTGTATTGGTTTTGTTAGGTAACTTTATCCTAATACCTGCGCTGGCCTGGCTGCTGACAGCTGTTTTGCCGATGGGCCAAGCGCAAGTCACCGCACTCATCCTCCTGGGAGCCTGCGCAGGTGCACCCTTCCTGCCCAAACTGGCCCAGATGTCTAAAGGAAATTTGGCGCTGTCGGTGGGACTGATGGTGTTGCTGATGGTGGTGACCATCTTCTATGCCCCGCTGGTGCTGCCCCTGCTGCTGCCCGGTGCTCAGGTAAACGTCCTGGCGATTGCCCAATCGCTGATCGTTTTGATGCTGCTGCCTTTGGCGGTCGGTTTACTGGTGAAGTGGCGTTATGCAGATACGGCCGCCAGCTGGCAACCGCACCTTTCGCAAGCCTCTACCTACAGCTTACTGCTGCTGATCGCGGCTGCCCTGTTATTGCAATGGCGCAACATCATCGGCGCCATCGGTAGCTGGTTGATCCTGGGTACACTTTTACTAGCTGCCGGAACATTAGTCATCGGCTACCTGCTGAGCTTTGGCAGCGATTCGAACGACCGCAAGGTGGTGGCATTGGGCACGGGTCAGCGCAATCTCTCAGCCGCTTTACTGGTAGGCGCCAGTTTTGGCGACTCCGAAACGCTGGTCATGACTTTGGTGGCTTCCCTGATCTTGGCGGTGTTGTTGATCGTAATCGCCGGAGAAATTGGCAAGCGGGGGAGCACTGGACAGAAAGCAGGTACATGACGAATCATGTTGTGAAATATTGGAATTTGAGTAGAACGATAAAAATTGAAAGGAGATTCAAAATGAGTAAAGATTCATCTGCAGTGTACAACATCCTGGCCTTTAACTTCACCGGACAGGATACAGCCAAAGAGACGGTAAAGGAGATCAGGTCTTCGGGTGCTCTGGAAGGCTACAAGATCGTCGCAGAGGCAATCGTTGAGCAGGATCCGAAAGGCAAGGTGCATTTCCACGAGACCGGAAAAGGTGGTATGGGTGCAGCAGTCGGTGGAGTAGCCGGCGGCTTACTTGGCTTGATCGGCGGACCCGTTGGTTTGCTCGCCTGGGCTGTTGGCGGTGCCGTGGTCGGAGGTGCAGCTGGTAAGTACCTGGGACGCCCGATTTCAAAAGGAGATATGAAGGAAATCGGCGCGGCCATGCAGCCTGATACATCCGCTTTCCTGCTGTTGTTGGAAGATAAAGACTCTGAAAAGGTGATCAAGAGCATGAAAGGCTACAACGCCAATGTGGTTACCCTGACCGTTGGGGATGAGCTGTCCGGGCAGATTGCATCCTACACAGCTGGCGAAGTGACCGAGGATTAAAGCGGCGTGGTCTCCAGCAACGTTGTGGTTATCGGAACCTTAAGCTATATGGTTCTTCAGTGATAGGCAAGTCAAGTGGCGGATGGAGAAATTGCCGCGAAATATACACTGGGCTTCTTTTAGATGCCATCACTGGCCCAAAAGTATCTCAGCCCTTCACCAGAAGAAGGGGGAGGGCTGCGAACAAATATTTCGAAAACGTTAACATGGAGGGTAACGATCTACCTTCAAAGCCCTCCATGTGTATATATCTTGCCAGGCAGGAAATTGCCGGATGGAGAATGATATGACAACCTATGTCGAAGTAGCTCAAGCCTTGGTATCTGCGGGGTACCTGTCAGACGCGGATCTCGAGGCCGCCGCCGAAGTATTGAAAGATGCACTCATCATTGATGCAGCCGAAGCTGTACAGGATGATGTTGCCGAGGACTATTCCACCCAAGAAGATATCGTTGCCGAAGCGGAAGTCTGGGAGAGCGAAGATGCCGCAACCGGTGACTACGACTTAATGGAAGAGGACCAGGAAGTTATCGAAGATGCGCTCGATCAGGAAGAGGTCGATAAGGAAATCATGGTCGAGGCAGAAGAAGAGATTGCCGCAGCCTACCTGGATGCCGCTGCAGCTTTGCTGGCAGCGGAACTGATCGATGAAGCGGACCAGCAAGCTGTGGCAGTACTCGTAGCAGATGTCTGGGCTTCATATGATGAGGGCGAATAATCCCAGCCCGACAGGGGTTCAGAAATCACCGGACGTCCCTGACGATGAGGACGTATCTATTCAACATATTCAAAAGGAGCTAGTAACATGTTAGAAAAACTAAGTGAAAGTTCTGGCTCGGTAGTGGGCTACAAAGTCGAGGGCAAGGTGACTCCCGAAGATTACCAGAAATTAGATCCGGAAATACAAGCCCTGGTTGACAAGCATGACAAAGTTTGCCTGCTGCTTGACATGCAAGAATTCGGCGGAGAAGAAGTCAAAGCCTGGCTGCCTGATTTTAAATTCGGCCACCGTTTCCACGACAAAATCAGCAAGATGGCCATCGTTGGCGACAAGAGGTGGGAAGAGTGGATGACAGATCTTGTCAAACCATTCTATGCCAAGGACGCCAAATTCTTCCACCCGGAAGAAGCGGAAAAGGCCTGGAGCTGGCTGCGGGAAGAGGATTAAGTTAAACAAATAAATACAAATAGGAGATATACAATGTCCGACAAGAAAACATACCCCGAGGAGTACACCGAGAAGGTCTTCAAAGGGAAGATCGAACTCGATACGCGCGACTCGAAGCCCGACTGGGGGCCTTATATGCCCCCGCAGGCGCCCAAGGACGCACCTAACGTGCTCTTCATCCTGTACGACGATACAGGGTTGGCCGCCTGGTCACCCTACGGGGGCCGGATCAACATGCCGGCGGCGCAGAAGCTGGCCGATCGGGGCCTGATCTATACCCAATGGCACACGTGCTCCCTGTGTGCCCCCACCCGCTCCACCATCCTGACCGGCCGCAACCACCACGTCAACGGCTTCGCCGAAATCGCTGAGGCTTCCAATGGCTTCCCCGGCAGTCACGCCCGCATCCCCGACCAGTGTGCCACTGCGGCCCACCTCCTGCAGGATGCCGGCTGGAGCACCTTCTGGGTGGGCAAGAACCACAACGTGCCCGAGCAGGACATGGGCCCCGGCGGGTATAAAGGCCGGTGGCCCTTGCAAATGGGCTTTGACCGCTTCTACGGCTTCCTGGGCGGCGAGACCAACCAGTGGTACCCGGACCTGGTCGAAGACAACCACTATATCGACCAGCCATACTTGCCATCTGAGGGTTACCACCTATCGAGGGACCTGGCGGACCAGGCCATCCGCATGATCCGCGACAACAAGGGCAGCAACCCCTCCAAGCCGTGGTACATGTGGTACTGCCCCGGCGCCAACCACGCTCCCCACCAATGCCCCCAGGAGTACATCGACAAGTACAAGGGTAAGTTCGACGATGGGTATGCGGCCTACCGCGAGTGGGTGCTGGCGCGCATGATCGAGAAAGGCGTCTTTCCCGAGGGTACCCAGCTGACAGAGATCAACCCGCTGCCGGAGGAGGTAGCCAACCCCGCGGATGCCGTCCGTCCGTGGGACACCTTGAACGATGATGAGAAGAAGCTCTTCTGCCGCATGGCCGAAGTCTGGGCTGCTGCCTCCGAGTACGCCGATGCCCAGATCGGGCGCTTGATCGACTACCTGGAGGAATCGGGCCAGCTTGATAACACCCTGGTATTCTATGCCGCTGACAACGGCACCTCCGGCGAAGGCTCGCCCAACGGCTCGGTCAACGAGAACAAGCTGTTCAACA
>JBJYWI010000253.1:0-17887 GCA_046259385.1 Anaerolineales bacterium | reverse complement strand
ACATCTTTTATTTTAGTGGCATCCCTTTTTGTTGGAATCTGGTTGGACAATTATTTCGGAACCCAGCCAGCATTCACCATTGGTTTGATTATCCTCAGTATTCCTATCACAATAATAGCTATGGTATGGATCGTAAAAAAAACTACTTCAAGATTGCAATCAGCTCAGCAAGATGAGAAACAATCTCAAATAATGGAGGAAAATCAAATTGGATAGACCCCGTCCAAGAATTTTTGGGATTCCTAATCGTTACTTTGTGTTACTTTTTTTAATTTTAGGATTTTTTGCCGCCAGAATTTTTCCTCCTGTATTGCCTCATATTCAAGTCGCTCCTGAGGTGGTAACCATAATAAACTTACCGATTGTCGGAATGTTCGGATGGACGAACACAATGACCGCCATGGTGGTAGCGGATGTGATTATGCTGTTTATTGCATTTGCAGTGAGAAGAGCTGTAAGAAGCGGAAGTTTAGTCCCAACCGGATTTTCTGGAGCAATAGAAGCGGTAATTGAAGTTCTTTATAACATGACCGAATCAACAGCGGGTAAATGGGCAAAGAAAATCTTTCCATGGTTCGGTGCAATTACAGTGTTTGTACTAATAGTCAACTGGACGGAACTCATCCCGGGTGTGGATACGGTGGGGAGAATCGAAATTGCGCGTACTCACGGTAATCCAGTAGAAGAGGTTTTAGGGAATGTTTACACTTTGCTACCTGCTGAAGACAATGGGGAAGGCGGGCATGAAGAGGATATGTTTACTCTAATACCCTATGTGAGGACACTTTCTACTGATTTAAATTTCACTGTTGCACTGGCTTTAATCTCTGTGACAATGACCCAGATATATGGCTTTCAAGCTTTGGGACCTGGTTATTTTTCGAAATACATGAATGTAAAAGCCCTTTTGAACTTCTTTAAAAATCCAATGGGGATAATTGATTTTGGTGTGGGTTTGCTCGAAATCGTATCTGAGATCTCCAAGATTCTGTCATTTTCGTTTCGTTTATTTGGGAATATATTTGCAGGAACAGTCTTGCTATTTGTAATTGGAACGCTCGTTCCTGTTTTTGCGCCAACCATTTTCTATTTACTTGAGGTGTTTGTTGGATTGATTCAGGCCTTTGTTTTTGGTATTCTGACAATGGTATTCATGTCTCAAGCGATGGCGGGACATGGAGATCATTAGTTAATTATTAGGTAGTAAATGAATTAAATTATTTGTTAAAAATATTTTTAGAAATATTTTTCAGGAGGCATAGAAAAAGACAATGGAAGCTGGTGCAGCAAAACTTATTGGAGCTGGTATCGCCATGTTAGGTACAATCGGCGCAGGATTGGGCATTGGGATACTAGTGAGCGGCGCGGTTCAGGGAATTGCCCGCAACCCAGATGCGAGCGGTGATGTACAAACAAATATGATTTTAGGTATTGCTTTTGCTGAAGCGGTAGCAATTTATTGTCTGGTTGTCGCACTCCTAATCATATTTGTCGGGTAATAAAAATTAGGAGGTAGCTTTGGAAGCATTAGGCTTGAACCTGGGATTTCTTTTAGTTCAAATATTCAATTTTCTTATCATATTTATTATTTTGCGAGCATTTGTATTCAGCCCAATTATTGACCTTTTGAACAAGCGAAGGACTTCGATTGCACAGGGCTTGCAGGATGCCCAAGTTGCAGCGGAAGCAAAGGAGAATGCAGAAAAGGATGCTCAAGAGATAATCGCAGCAGCGCAGGCAGAAGCCAATCAGAAGGTTCAGGAAGCGACCGAAAGAGCTGAAAAGGCCAGCAAAGAGATTATCGCGCAAGCTGAAATTGATGCAGCAAAAGAGCACGAAGCAGCTATTGCTGATGCACAATTGGAACGCGAACGAATACTTGCTGATATTCGCAGGCAGGTTGGAGGTTTAGCAATTGCCGCAGCCCAGAAGCTTGTTGGCGAAGCATTGGATGAAAAGCGACAGCATGCACTCCTTGACGAATTCTTTTCAGGTGTAAAATCCGGCAAGATCGTGGTTTTGGAAGATGCAAGCCTGAGCGGCGCTTCAGCTGAAATTACGAGCGCACTGCCGCTTACAGACCAGGAAAAAGAAACTGTGCGAAATGAAATTATTTCAAAAACTGGCAGTCAGACGGTAACATTCCGGGTTGACCCTTCCATCCTCGGCGGTTTGTTAATCAAAGTAGGGGATAAGGTGTTGGATGGCTCGGTAGCAGGGCAGTTGCAAACACTTCAACAAACTCTGAGTTGAAGATCACTGAATTAATTAAAAAAGAAAAATTTTGAGATTGAGGAAAAACGTCTGGAGTGTTATAAATCCTCTGGGCGATTTTCTTTTTAAGTAGAATAATTATCGCGAAATATTTTTTTAATGAGTTATAAAAGACTGCCAGAGTTATTTAATAAAGTTCCTGTTCAACCTAATAATTCAATTCCCGAGATTGATATTAATGGGATAACTCAGGATTCGAGAAAAGTCAAGGAGGGAAATTTATTTATTGCGATAAAAGGTGGGACGACGGATGGTCATAAATTTCTTAATGATGCTTTTCAACGGGGTGCAGCAGCTGTAATCGGTAGTGACCCTGAATATAAATCTTTACCCCTTTACGTTCAAGTTGACGATAGCCGAAAAGCTCTTGCATATCTTTCGTCAGCATTCTATGATTTCCCATCGAAAAATTTATTGATGATAGGGATAACCGGTACAGACGGCAAAACAACTACCGCAAACCTGATATTTGAAATTCTAGCCTACTCCGGGATAAAAACCGGGCTGGTATCAACCATCCAGGCTGTTATCGGAGATAAAACACTGGATACCGGTTTCCATGTTACGACACCAGGTGCTGATGAAATTCAGCGCTATCTCGCGACAATGGTGGAAAATGATATTAAAACTGTGATTATTGAAGTAACTTCACATGGTCTTGAACAGGGAAGGGTGACAGCAATCGACTTTGATATCGGGGTAATCACCAACGTTGCACACGAACATCTTGATTACCATGGAACTTATGAGGCCTATTTGGCGGCAAAGGGAAAATTGATAAAGAACCTGCGTTCGAGTGCTAAAAAACTATTTGCGACACCACGCGCAGCAGTGTTAAACATGGATGATAGGTCGTATCAATTTATGTCAAATATCGCTGGAACCGATCAAATCTCATATGGATTTGATCCAAGCGCGAATATAAATGCATCTAATGTAAAAATTACTGAACAAGGAACAACTTTCATATGTAATGGAATTAACATCAACGGTGATAAATTTTCCATTCCTATCAAATTGAATTTACTTGGTGCCTTTAATGTTTCCAATTGTTTAGCGGCGATCAGCGTGACAAAGGCGCTAATAGGACTCCGGGACAATCAAATTCAGAACGGGATTGAAGAACTACGCCTGGTCCCCGGCCGAATGGAACGAATTGATATGGGTCAGGATTTTACTGCGATGGTTGATTTTGCGCATACTCCAAACGCATTGAAAAATGCATTGAAATTGCTGCGGACTATAGTAAAGGGAAGAATAATCTCAATTTTTGGATCGGCTGGTTTGCGTGATAAGGAAAAGCGTAGAATGATGGCTGAGATATCGGCGGATATGTCAGCTATCACGATACTTACAGCCGAAGACCCAAGAATTGAATCATTAGATGAAATACTTGCTGAAATGGCTGATGGCGTTATCTCCCGGTCAGGTATTGAAGGGAAAACGTTTTGGCGGATCCCAGATCGAGGAGATGCTATTCGCTTTGGAATTGGACTAGCAATACCGGGCGACCTTGTTGTTGCTTTCGGGAAAGGTCACGAGCAATCGATGTGCTTTGGCGAGACAGAGTATGCCTGGGATGATAGGATTGCGATGAAAGCAGCGATCGCAGAACATCTTGGTATTTCAGGTCCGAAAATGCCTTATTTGCCCACTCAAAAAAGGTGACATTTGGGCAATTTAATAATGTCTTATTTATAATGAAGCAATCGGTCTAACTGTCCAGCACAAGGCAGGTTAAAGTATCCAGAATTCCGGGAATAGGCTGGATTTCTCTGGCAATCATCCGCCCTATAGCATTTACCTCTTCTGTTTCTATTACTGATACTACATCATACGGTCCGAAAGTCATATTGGCTTCTCTTACCCCCTCAACTCTCCTGAGATTGTCTACTACCTCAGGAATACTTCCAGGTCGGACATCAATCATTACATAGGCTTTCATATTCTTACCTCTTAATTATTTATTTCGAATTATTTTTGCGGAGAAAAATCAGCCAGTAAATGCCGGCGACAAAAATGGCGCCGCCTATTATATTACCAATGGTTACTGGTATTAGATTATTGATAAAAAACCTTCCCCATGTCAGTGAATTAAAATCCGCTGGAACTTTTCCTATTGATGACCAGAATTCTGGTGAAGCGTAGCTCTTTATAAATAATCCAATTGATACAAAGTACATATTTGCGATACTGTGTTCAAACCCAGCTGAAACAAATGCTGTAATTGGAAATATTACAGCGGCGATTTTATCTATTGTGCTGCGGGCACTGAAAGTCATCCAAACAGCAAGGCAAACCAGTATATTGCAGAGAATGCCCAATGCAATCGCCTGGATAAAACCTAATTCGACTTTACCTTGGGCGATACTGAGGGCAGTTGCTCCTACCGTGTTACTACCAAATGTATATTGCTTGCTGGCGAAAATAAGCACAGCAGTCCCGATCGCGCCGAGGAAATTCCCCGCATATACAATAAACCAATTTCGCAATAATGCTGAAGTGGATACTTTTCCACTAGCCCATGCCATGACAATTAAGTTATTTCCCGTAAAAAGTTCAGCCCCTCCAACAATAACCAGAATTAAGCCAAGGCAAAATACAAGCCCAGCCAATAATTTGTTGAAACCAAATGGAAGATCAGCAATCAACTCGTTTGCGCCTGATGAGGATTGAATATATATATCCCCAGAGATAATCGTGGTGGCGAATATCGCCCCAAATGCAATAAATGCACCTGCAAGAACTGCAAGGGCAAACAGGGTTATAAAAGGTGATTGTGATTTTCG
This sequence comes from Anaerolineales bacterium, assembly GCA_046259385.1. GTDB lineage: Bacteria > Chloroflexota > Anaerolineae > Anaerolineales > UBA4823 > CAVWDI01. The sequence continues at coordinate 12,824 of JBJYWI010000253.1, read as the reverse complement.
AACTCCTACATATTCTGCTCTGGTAGCCATTTCCGCTGGAAGTAGAGCATCAATTCGAATTTCTGTACTCATAGGTAATTCCTGTAAATACTATTGTGAAAATTTTAACGAAGGCATAGTTAATCATATTTCCCCAGGTTGACTAGGGTCAAATATCATATTGAATCCACCATAAATATCATATTGCTTGATTTCAAAAATAATTCCTCCGACAACCTTTTTTTCTATTCAGGCTAAAAAAAGTTATGTGGTATCCTTGCCGCTGCATGCAAAAACCAGATCACAAGTCCGTACCCAATGAATACTTCACTATTAACTACGGAATTTAGCTTACATGAGGAAATCCAAACTGACCGCAGAAGTGTCAGCGCTTGGCTAGTGTCCCATATATTTCACTACTGGCCAATTGTATTAATTATGTTTTTGGGAGCAGTTGGCAATGCAGGATTTGCCGCATTAATACCGGTTCTGACGGGGATGGCATTCAATGCCGTATTGGAAACTCCACCAAACACAAGCGCATTAATCCAGTTAGCAATATTACTGGCGCTCAGCCAGATTGTGCGCGGGGTTGTTCAATTTTCTCGGAATTTTGGCGCTGAGTTGCTGGGTCAAAGGTTAGAGCGTGATACTAGAAATGAATTATATGTCAGCCTATTGGGCAAGAGTATGGCTTTTCACAGTCTCCAGCCAGTAGGTGATACGATGGCGAGAGCTACTAATGATGTCAGGGAAATAAATTTGATGCTCAATCCTGGCATTAATCTTGTTATTGGTTCAGCGGTTTTTTTGTTCATGCCATTAATACTCGCCCCCAGATACCACCTGTCTCTAATGCTAACCCCAGCCATATTTATCATCGCATACTATTTAGCAATCTGGCAGTACCTTCATGAATTGAGTCCTGTGACTACAAAAGTTAGACAAGCGTTTGGAAGGTTAAATACCAGGTTAGCGGAGGCGATCGACGGAGTTGAAACTGTTAAAGGAATGGCCCAAGAAGAATATGAGGTGGCCCAGTTTGGGGAAAGTGCAAAAAATTATCGCAATGCTTTTGTTCGTCAGGGAGATATTGAAGCACGCTTCATCCCTTTGTTGCTGATTGGTTTTGCAAATGCAGCTGGTCTGTTGCATGCGATTTATCTTTATCGAGTTGGTTTGATCGATGTCGGGGATGTGGTCGCTTATTTTGGCTTGATCCAACTCTTCAGGTTTCCATCTTTTGTCTCCCTTTTTGCATATTCTCAGGTATCTACAGGCATTGCAGGTGCGAGAAGGATATTGGAATTAATTAATCGACGCAATGAATTGGATCAAAACCTGGAAGGATACACCGGGCCTATGAAAGGGGAAATCGAATTTCAAAACGTTAATTTTGAGTACAAGCGTGGGGAAAAAATCCTAGAAGATGTATCATTCAAAGTTGGACCGGGAATGACAGTCGCAATTGTTGGTCAAACCGGTTCGGGAAAGACTACCCTAGTTAAATTGGTGAACCGGACTTATGACACTACCAAAGGGGAAGTATTAATCGATGGTGTGGATGTCCGTGATTGGAGCTTGGAATCTCTGAGAAAATCGATATCAATTATTGAGCAGGATATTTTCCTTTTCTCTCGTAAAATATCGGAGAATATCACATTCAGTTCACCTGGTTCTTCGAAAGATAATTACCAAGAAGTTGCGGTTGAGGCACAAGCTCATGACTTTATCACGCATTTAGAAAATGGATATGAGACCGTAGTTGGAGAACGAGGCGTCACACTTTCTGGTGGCGAACGCCAGCGTATCGCGATTGCCAGGGCATTGCTAACCGACCCGCAAATTCTGGTGCTTGATGATTCAACCAGCGCAATCGACAGCGCAACCGAGGATAAAATCCAACAAGCGATATTTAGAGCCGCGAAAGGGAGGACTACCTTAATCATCACCCACAGGTTATCTCAAATAAGATGGGCAGATTTAATTCTGGTTATTAGAAATGGGAAATTGATTGCAAGCGGGACACATGAAGGGTTGATGCAATCATCCACAGCATATCGAAATTTGTTTAGAGAGTAATATATGGGATTTTTTTCTGGATTAGATGTAGAGAGTTATGACCGGCAGTATGATGACCGCCAACTGGTGAAACGAATCGCTGATTATTTTTCACCTTATAACACTCAATTAATTATTGTAACTTCATTGCTACTGGTGATTGCCTCTGCAGGTGCTGCTACTCCTTTATTAATCGCTAAAGGTTTTGATGCTTTAGGTGGTGATATATCTATTACTGAAATTTTAATTATCTGCGGTTCTGTATTGGCAGCGGGAATAATTGTTTGGACAGCGAATTATTACCGCCGCAAGTTTGTCGTCAGGATTGTAGGGGATATTGTATATAAACTTCGCGTAGATTCATTTAAATCCTCCGTTGGACATGACCTCTCATTTTTTGACGAATATTCATCTGGAAAAATTGTTTCAAGAATTACTTCTGATACTCAGGAATTTGGTCAGACGGTTGTATTAATAACAGATTTGTTCTCTCAGATTATCCAAGCATTGATACTTGGAGTAATTCTGATTGTTATTAATCTTCGGCTTTCGCTATTCCTTTTTGCATTTTTACCAATATTATTCATTACAGCATTAGGTTTTCGACGCTTAGCACGATATGTTACCCGCAGGGGTATGAGGGCAATGGCGAATGTTAATTCAGCAATTAAAGAAACTGTGAGTGGGATAATTGTTGCAAAAAATTTTCGGCAGGAATTTCGAATTTATGAGGAATTTGATGTAATAAACAAGCAATCCTATAGTGTAAACGTCCAGAGAGGACTTGTACTGTCATCTGTGTTTCCGGTACTTAACGTTTTGGGTGGAATTGCAACAGCATCCCTTTTATATATAGGGGGTATTAGTGCAGTGACCGGGTTAGTTACAGCAGGTGCGTGGTTTTTATTTTTGCAGAGTTTAGATCTTTTCTTTTTCCCTGTCCTTAATTTATCCGCCTTTTGGGCACAAGTGCAGTCAGGACTTTCGGCTACTGAAAGAGTATTTGCACTAATCGATGCTGAATCGAGGGTTCACCAAATTGATAGTATTCCAGTGCAAGATCTTCGAGGGGGGGTTGCCTTTATCAATTTAGATTTTCGTTATTCAGAAAAAGATATCGTATTAGAGGGATTTAATCTCAATATAAAACCGGGAGAAACGATCGCATTGGTCGGACATACAGGTGCGGGAAAGTCTTCGATTGCCAAACTTATTGCCCGATTTTACGAATTTCAAGACGGTGAATTGCTGATTGATGGGGTAGATATTAGAAAACTTAACTTAAGGGAATACAGATCGCAATTAGGTATTGTTTCGCAAATTCCTTTCCTGTTTTCGGGATCAGTTTTGGAAAATATTTGTTATGCCTGCCCTGGGGTGGACGTTATCGAATATGTTAATCTAATCTCCCAAAAAATTGGGGGTGGTCAATGGTTAGAATCACTCCCAAAAGGATTGGAGACAGAAGTCGGAGAAAGAGGTTCTCTATTATCGATGGGCCAACGCCAGCTCGTGGCATTGCTAAGGGTACTGGTTCAAAAGCCTGGAATCTTTATATTGGATGAGGCGACAGCTAGTATCGATCCATTTACCGAATGGCAGATTCAGCAAGCTCTGAATCTAATCCTCAAGGACACTACAAGTGTGATCATTGCACACCGTTTATCAACAGTTCGGGCTGCGGATCGGATTATTGTGCTGGAAAATGGGGTGATAATCGAAGAAGGCAATCATGAAAAGCTATTGGAAAGCGGGGGTGCGTATGCATCACTATACAATACTTATTTCCGTCACCAGAGTTTGGCGTATATTGAAGAAATAAAAAATCTCGCTGTTAATAGTTAAGCGAGAGAGCTAAAATAGATTTTCAGATATTAATTAAATAGAAGACAATAATAAAAATACTCAGAGCAGCACAGTAAAGAGCAAAAAAAATAAGGGGATTTTTTGCGAGATATTTCAGTAACCAGCGAATAGAAATATACCCTGCAATTGCTGAGGAAATGAAACCTGGAAGAAAAGTAAGAATTAAATCGAGTATATTTGGTAATTGGATCAGGTCATAAGTGGCACTCAATCCCGCTGCCAGCATGATTGGCACTGACATTAAGAACGCAAATCTAGCTGATTCAGGTCGTTTAAGATCACGCATCATTCCAGCAGAAATCGTCGCGCCTGAACGAGACACTCCTGGAAATACGGCAAGAACTTGAAATAGACCGATCCACAAAGAATCCCACCAGTCTATCTGGTTTATTCTCTTTGTTCTTTTACCAGATACTTCTGCCAGAAGTAACAATCCTGCAGTCAATAGCAATGAAAAAGCTACGATTATTGGACTGGCAAAAGCTTGTTTCACGAGACTCCGGAGAATAAATCCAATGAGACCTGCAGGGATTGTCGCTAATATCAGCAACCATCCCAATCGTGATTTTTCAGAATTCAAAGGTGATTTGTTTAGCAAACCTGCCCACATTTCTTTTCCGATTTCTAATAATTCGCTCCAAAAATAGAAGATTACTGCAAACAATGAGGCAACTTGCACGAGAACATTGAATACAAACGCTTCAGTGTCTGGGATATCCCAGCCAAGTAAATATGGCACGATAACAAGATGTCCAGAACTCGAAATGGGTAAAAATTCTGTGATACCTTGAATAATTCCAAGGATAATGGATTGAATGACCGTCATAACTCTAAATTTTTCCGGGAAAACGAAAAAAATTCTTCCGCGAAAATATCAAATTGGGATTTTAGAATGGCGTTTCGAATGTCTTTAACTAATTCAAGCAGTGTATGAATATTATGAATTGAGAGCAGTGTTGCAGACAGCATTTCCTTTGCGTTGATTAGATGTCTCAGATAAGCGCGGCTGAAATTTAAACAGGTATAACACAAACAAGATTCGTCAATGGGTCGGCTGTCGCGTGAATATGATGCATTGACGAGATTCAGCCGTCCATATTTAAGCATCGCTGAATTGTGTCTTGCTAATCTTGTGGGAAGCACACAATCAAACATATCCACGCCGAGTTGGACAGCGGTTACTATATCTTCGGGTGTCCCGACACCCATCAAATAACGCGGTTTTTCATAAGGAAGGATATCGGTTACAATTTTTACCGAACTATACATCTCTTTTTTCGACTCTCCAACCGAAAGCCCTCCAATTGCATTTCCAAAAAAATCTAAGGAAGATATATATTCAGCTGATTTTGTTCGAAGGTCAGGAAAGACGCCGCCTTGAACAATGCCAAACATTATCTGGCTATCCTGCCTCTTTGCTTTCAGGCAGCGCTCTGCCCAGATGTGTGTCCGGTTCATAGCCTGATGGTTGTAATCGAAGTCGTACGGAGGCGCGCACTCATCCAAAGCCATAATAATATCAGCGCCTAATTTCTCCTGAATTTCTACTGCCTTTTCGGGTGAGAGAAACTGATCAGAGCCGTTGATATGGCTCTTAAAATTTACACCATTATCGCTTATCGACCTTGAAGATGCTAATGAGAATATTTGAAATCCGCCTGAATCTGTCAGAATGGGTCGATTCCAGTTCATAAATTTATGTAATCCACCGAACTCAGCGATCAAATCTTCTCCTGGTCGAAGAGATAAATGATAAGTATTCGCCAGAATTAACTGGGTGTTCAATTCTTCAAGTTGTGCAGGAGTGAGCGATTTTACACTTGCTTGTGTTCCAACAGGGGCAAAAACAGGAGTTAATATTTCACCGTGAGAGGTGCGCAAGATACCAGCCCTTGCTTTTTCTTGGGAATTGACAATTTCAAATGTAACCACATTGTATCCTTGCGGCGTTTCTATTTTTAAAGCAGAATTGTTTTCAATAAACCGAGGGGCGATTATAACCTTTTTTCTACCGCCATGTTATAAGCAAATCAAATCGGAAGGAGGTAACATTGGAGTATAATGCTTTGGCTTTATGTAAGATTATGCGCTAAAAAAAACCCGTAATACAACCTATCAAATATGAAAAAAACTAAGGAGATAAGTAATGGAAACCTTAAATATTCCAGGTCCGATTGCACGTAACCTTATCGACCGTGACCAGAAAGTCATCTCAGGATCATATCCGCGAGCATACCCATTTGTAATGGATCATGGGAGAGGTGTAGAAGTCTGGGATGTTGATGGAAATAGATTTTTAGATTTTGCTGCTGGGATTGCCGTGGTTGCAACTGGACACAGTCACCCGGATGTCGTGAAGTCAATCCAGGAACAGGCAGAAAAGTTTCTTCATATTTCCTCGGATTTCTATCACGAGAAATGGATACAGCTTGCAGAAATAATCGATAGGATTGCTCCGTTCAAAGAGGGGGCTGTGTCTTTTATGTGCAACTCAGGTGCGGAAAGCGTTGAAGCAGCTATAAAACTAGCGCGATTCCACTCTGGCAGGACTCAATTTATCGCTTTTCATGGCGCTTTTCACGGACGTACAATGGGGGCAATATCTTTTACGGCGAGTAAACCCATTTACAAACACGGTTTCTTCCCTTTGATGAACGGGGTAGTGCATGTACCGTATCCCGATCCATATCGACCTGTCTTGATTTCCTCTCCCGGTGAGAATTATGGGGAGACAATAGTCCGGTATATTGAAGAACAGGTATTGGAAAGATTGCAACCTCCTGAGGATGTTGCAGGAATTATTGTCGAACCTATCCTTGGAGAAGGCGGCTACGTGGTACCTGCCACTGGTTTTTTCCCTGCTTTAAGGGATTTATGCGACCGGTATGGAATTTTATTGATTGCAGATGAAGTTCAATCTGGGGTAGGTCGCACCGGAAAATGGTGGGCTATTGAACACTTTGATGTTGAACCAGATATCGTTTGCTCTGCTAAAGGCATCGCTTCTGGTTTGCCTTTGGGGATCACTTTTGCTAAGGAATCGGTAATGGACTGGCCTAAAGGATCACATGGCAATACGTATGGTGGTAACCCGATTTCATGTTCCGCTGCACTTGCAACTCTAGAGGTTTTAGAAACCAAATATTTGGAAAACGCCAGGTTGGTTGGAGAATACGCAACTAATCAAGCAAAGATTTTGTTTTCCGAATACCCTTGTGTCGGTGAGATTCGCGGTAAGGGATTAATGCTTGGGATTGATTTTGTCGAAAGTAAGGAATCTAAAAAACCTGCCAAGGTTCTCAGTGAAACAATAGTGCACAATGCGTTCGAGCGTGGATTGCTGTTACTTGGTTGCGGTAAGAGTACGATTCGAATCGCCCCGCCGCTGTGTGTTTCCATCGATGAAATTGATGAAGCCTTTCAAATTCTTGATGAATCAATATCAATCAGCCTTGGGGAGATAACTGAATTTGCTGCCTGATTTACGAGTCCGCCAGCGAGATTATTTACTCGAAATCCTTCGAGCTATAACGCAGGAACTCGATTTAGATAAAGTACTTGCGCGCATTCTATTTATATCCGTGGAGATGCTGGCAGGTCAGGCTGGTTTGATTGCCCTCAGAGAAAACCAGCAGGGTTGGTCAGTAGCAGTTTCCCAGGGAATCCCGGATATATTTCTGGAGAGAATCGACAGGCTGCTTTCTAATGTTGAAAAAAATCAGGATCCAGCGCGATTTGAACTACCTGAAATCAACCGATTATTACAGGGATTAACCAGAGCCGCAAGTCTTGGTTTATTAACCGGGGTAGGATTGCCATTGATTGCAAAGAACCAGGTTATTGGTGTATTGTTTGTATTCAGGAACTACAGGGGAAGCTTCTCAAAGAACGATACAACACTCCTGCAAAGCTTCGCTGACCAAGCTGCGGTCGCTGTCCAAAATGCAAAATTGTACACACAGGTGCTGCATGAAGAAAGACGCATGTCAGCTCTTTTGGACTCTGTAGCAGATGGTATTTTTATCCTTTCCGCAGCTAAAAATTTCGAAAGATGCAATCGGGCAATGGCGCGAATGTTAGGGGAGACAGTAGATGAAATAATTGGTGAGCCGCATGATCAATTCATTCAATGGGCTGAAATTAAAGAAGGCATGTCTCTTGAGCAGGCTGAAGCAGGTGGTTGGCCGCTAACACCCAATGCCACACTATACATTGAAGGTGATTTGAATAGAAAAGTTGCTACTCCCTTACCAGTAGGGATAACATATGCCCCTCTGTTTTCCGTTGAAGGGAACCTGATCAATATTATTGCATCAGTTCGAGATATTACTCATTTTAGAGAAGCGGATGAGATTAAAAGCACCTTTATATCCGTGATAAGTCATGAACTGCGGACTCCAGTCGCCCTGATTAAGGGTTATGTAGGGACTTTAAGAAGAGATGATGCATCCTGGGAACGTGAAGTGGTGCAGGATAGTCTCGAGGTCATCGAAGAAGAAGCGGATCGCCTTACCGAACTCATTGATAATTTACTGGATGCATCACGGCTGCAAGCAGGTGCCCTATCAATAAATTTATCCGAAGTTGAATTGGAAACCATGGCTGAGAGTATCGCTAACCGGTTTCGAACCCAATCAGAGATTCATGAGATCACGGTCAGTTTTAAACAAGGTTTCCCTATCATTCTTGGAGATGAAAATCGCCTCGAACAGGTTTTGTCGAATTTAATTTCTAATGCAATTAAGTATTCACCAGGCGGCGGGAAAATTTTAATTGAGGGAAATTATGTTCCTGGACAGGTTATTGTGTGTGTTAGTGATGAGGGGCCAGGAATTGCTGCAAATGATATACCATTTATTTTTGATCGATTTTATCGTGCTGACAAAGCCGCAAAAACAACTAAAGGTGCTGGTTTAGGTTTATACCTCGCACGTGCCGTAGTAGAAGCACACGGCGGCAGAATCTGGATTGATCCAAGCCCTCAGAATGGAACCCGAGTTTGTTTTTCCATCCCAAGAGAGATGGACAAACGTTGAATAAATGAATTCCTGGAGTTTAAATATATGCCAAAAACCAATATAGAATGCCCAAATTGCCGGCAAACAATCGTTGCCGACATTGATAGGTTATTTGATGTAAACGATGATCCTACCGCAAAACAGAAATTACTCTCAGGTGCGTTTAATATTGTAAAATGCCCGTACTGCGGATTTCAGGGACAAGCATCTACTCCTATTGTGTATCATGACCCTGACAAAGAATTATTGCTAACGTTTATCCCACCGGATGTCAATATCTCTAGAGATGAGCAAGAACGAATAATTGGAATCATGATAAACCAGATTACCAATCGGCTTCCTCAGGAGAAACGGAAGGGATATTTGTTACAACCTCAGGCAACTTTAACTGTTCAGGGTTTGATTGAAAGGGTTTTAGAAGCTGAGGGAATAACCAAGGAGATGATTCAAGCTCAACAGGATAAACTGAAATTAATTCAACATATCGCTGAACAGGAAAATGATGATCTGGTTAAGGAAATTATCCAACAAGAAGATAAAATTATCGATTCTGAATTTCTGGTGATCCTACAAAGGCTTGCCGAGGCTGCTGCAGCAAGCGGCGATGAAGAAACAGCGGAACGCCTTTCACATATCCTGGAACTTATTTTGGAAACCTCCACTTTTGGACAACAAGTGAAATCTCAATCGGAAGAAATTGAAGCAGCAATGCTAGACCTTCGTGAGGCTGGGGATGATTTGAGCCGGGAGAAAGTACTTGACCTTATTTTGAATGCGCCTAATGAAACGAGGTTGCAGGCATTGGTAAACCTCGTGCGACCGGTAATGGATTATTCATTCTTTCTGTTATTAAGTGAGAGGATTGATAGAGCTAGAGGTGAAGGTAGATCCAGATTGGTCAAATTAAGAAATGATCTAATCGAAATGACTAAAGAATACGATAAGCAAATTGAAGCGATTATTAGTGATAAACGGCGATTGATTGAACAGATACTCTCTTCTCCGGATGTGAAGGATGCTACGATCAAAGCACTGCCAGTCGTTGATGAGTTCTTTCTCAGTGAATTGAATCAAAAACTGGAATTGGCTCGAAAAAATGGAGACCTGGCTGAAATTGAAAAAATAAACTCAATATTTGAAATTATCAAGGAAGCAAGCGCGCCGCCTAAGGAGGTGGAGTTTATAGAAAAGCTTATTAAAACAGCAGACAGTGCGGAACGTCAGAAAATGCTTGAGGAAAATGCAGATAAAATTACACCTGAATTTACAAATTTGTTATCAAGTGTTGTAATGCAAACCCAGGAAAGTGATAACAAAGAATTAGCAGAAAAAACCTCCGAAGTGTATCGTGAGGTTCTGCGTTTTTCTATGGCGAAAAACATACAGGTGAATTAGATATTTAATCAAGTAGGGGGTTTTCTAACCTCAAACCGTGCCCTCGGACTGTTATGATGTAATCATGCTCCGTATCTACTGCGGCGAGCCTGTCTCTTAAACGTCTGACAAGAGCATCCAACGCCTGCATTGAAATCTCCAGAGCTTGACTTTCGCCCCATATGGTAGTTATTAAGTCAAATCTTGATACTACACGTCCTTGGTTGATATACAATTGCTCTAGTAATCGAAACTGCGCCAAGGATAAAGGAGGAGTGATCTCAACTTCAATAAGATTATTTTTTTCACCTAGTGTTTGTATCCATACCCTCCGTGCTTTTCGGTCCAATTGTAATTTCCTGGCGATTTCTGAAGAAGATACTCTATCATTCTGATCTGATGCGACAATATTAATTTGTTGAGAATCCAATGGAAGCGTAGCGTCTGAACTCAAGAAAACCAATTGTTGTGCAAAGGCAATCATAACAACATCCCCATCGGTGAGCACAACGGGATCAATTATTTTCTTTCCATTAATATGTGTACCGTTCTTGCTTTTTAAGTCTTCCAGAATGACTCCTTTGGGAGTGTGAAGGATTTTTGCATGATGCCTTGAAACCTGTCTGTCTGATATCACAATATCGCAGTTTTGATCTCTACCTAAAATCAATTCCCGGTCTAAAATCCACCTTTTTCCGTTTAAGGGACCGGACTGCGCTAATAAAATGGATGATTCGTTTTGAGTATTCATTAACACTACAGATGAGTATAATAACATATACAACTTAGATTTTTAGATGAACCGGTTTGCATGATCTGACCGGTAGGTAAACGCAATTAAGAAAGCAATAACTTAAAGTGAATTAGGATGACGACTCCAATTAAATCCGGCGAGATTTTACGAGAAAGATACAGGATACAAAGAATTATTGGCCAAGGTGGGATGGGAAGTATATATCTGGCTGATGATATCCGGTTAGAAGGTAGGTTATGTGCCTTAAAAGAAGTTGACCATTCCTATGATTTGAACGAGGAATTGGCTGAACAAGCTCGTGATCAATTTATGCGTGAGGCAACTGTCCTTGCGCGCTTGGATCATCCTAACCTTCCAAAAGTTTCCGATTTTTTTTCTCATGACGGTCGAGATTATTTGGTGATGGACTATGTGCCAGGGAAAGATCTTCGCACTTTGATGATTGAAGCCCGACAGAAAGAGGAATTCCTGGCAGAGAGAGAGGTGTTGGGTTGGGCAAATCAGCTTGCAGATGCATTAAGTTATTTGCACAGCCAAACACCTCCTATTGTTCACAGGGATGTGAAACCCAGCAACCTGAAATTGACACCTAACAATTTATTAAAACTTGTGGATTTTGGACTTGTAAAAATCCTGGCTTCAAATGAGGTGACTGTAACGGTCCTCCAGGGCCGCGGTACAGCCCTTTATACTCCACTTGAACAATACGGCGGTGATTCAGGCCATACTGATATTCGCAGTGATGTATATGCATTTGGAGCTACTCTATATCATCTATTAACCAATCACAGCCCAGTTGAAGCACGAGAACTTTTCCTGGAACCAGATGCTCTGATTCCTCCCAGACAATTTAATCCTAATATCAGTCTTCGAACGGAGAGAGCGATACTATGGGCAATGAACCTTCATCCGGATGAACGCCCTCAGAATGTTGAAGAGTTTCGAAACGCCTTGTTAGGTGATTGGGATCCGGGAAAAGGACCAAGGGCTGCTTTACCAGCTCCTGATTTTGCAGATTTGTTGAATTCTCCTACAGAGAGGTTCTTAATCCTGGTTTCTTTAGGTTTGTTATTATTTAGTTTAGCAATGACATTAATCCGCCAGTGAAAAACGTGGTAAGAATTTTCCAGGAGTTAGTGGTTTGAATTTTTATTCTTACGCAAGCGATTTGAGATTGAGCGCCAGAGAATTATGATAAAAATACCCGCGATGGCGCCGATGAGCGAAAATAAGATTACACTTCGAGAGATAGAACCAATAATGTAGATTTCATTATTGGGTATTTGATAAGCAAGGAACGAATAAGCAAGCAACCCTCCTACAATCGATAGTAGGCTGGCCCTGATCCCCCATCGGACATTACCTGTTATTGCGGATAACCTGAAAACCGCCCAGGATAATCCAAATATAATCAAAACTGCTATAAACCAATCGGCAATATTTGTGTGTTCGGTTGGTTCTTCATCTTCATTCGATTGATCTGTGATTTGGGCAAAGATACTAGTAGGTGAAGGCGATGGGATTATGGCTGTTTCAGTTTGTTGAGGTGTCGAGGTAGTCCCATTTCCAGGGGAAGGGATATCGATTCGTAGAATATCCGAGCTGGCTTGTTCACTCTCAGCAAAAAATTCATGAGTACCAGATGCTGAAACGGAGAAAGTTGTCTCAGCAACACCATCTATTGTGGTTTCAGTCTGTCTGGTACTGCTTGGTTCTCCTACAAGAGTCAGTACAAAATCGACCGGTGTCCCATCCGGCACAGGATTTCCATT
>JBJYWI010000252.1:0-5685 GCA_046259385.1 Anaerolineales bacterium | reverse complement strand
CATCATTCGGAGTTAATTCCGAAACGGCGATCGCGTTCTCATTATTAATATTTACCCGAATTTTACTGTTGGGTTTGCTTGGCGGGTTATTGGAATTATTGGGAACTGCCCGGGTAAAACTGAATGCTTAATCGATGTTGGCAACACGGGGTTGGATTTATTCTGGATTGAAGCTGATCTCCAGGTTGATTATTTCAACGCGATGATTAAAAACCATCGATACCCTGTGCGATTATCTCAGCCGGGCAACCTTCAACTAGTGTTTTATCGGGCACATCTTTTTTAACCAGAGAACCAGCGGAGATAATTGCCTGGTTGCCTATTGAAATTCTTTCAATAATATTTGCTCCCAAACCCACCCAGGAACGTTCACCGACGGTTACAAATCCACCTAGATTCGCCCCTGGCGAGATAGTTGTGTAATCGCCAATAGAATTGTGATGCCCAATTATCGCGCCCCTGTTGAGTAAAACATGGCTCCCGATTTGAGTATGCGTTGAAACAATTACACCTGCATTGACCACTGTGCCTTCGCCAATAATTGACATCTTTGAGATCCTTGCGCTGGGATGGATTACACTGGTGAATTTTATGCCCAGTTGTTCAACCTGCTCAATAAATTGGTGACGTTTTGTTGTAACAATACCGCAGACAACCAGGTAATCTTTATCCATTCCGGAGAGATCATCTATCCAGTAAATTGGTTTTCCAAGCAATCTCGAACCAGGTTCATATGGAGGTAAACTGACCACAAAGCCGGATAAAAGCATAGATGGAATATCACTAGCAATATCAGCAACCTCCATAGCAAAGGTTCCTGTTCCCAATATCAGCAATTTTGTTGTGTATTCGTTCCGCTTCGAATCCATATTGGTTTTTTAGGATGGTAAAATCTGGTGGATTATTTTTGTTATTAATCTTTTTTCTTACACCACACGAGAATAAGGGATAATCATTGAAATTATTGTCTAATCACGATAAGAATATTAGTCGATATCATATTCAATTTTAACTTAAATATAAAGGTCACATGTTTCGGAGAAAAACTATTTACTCAATAATTAAGAATCATGCAAACCAGTTTCCAAAATCCAACGCAATTCTTGGCTTGGACAAAAATGCATTGACCTACTCTCAGTTATTGGATCAGCTCAATTCAGTCGCTGGCATTCTTAATGGGATAGGTATCGAAAAAAATGACAGAGTTGCGATTGTACTCGAAAATGGACCGGATATGGCTGTATGTTTTCTGGCAGTCGCGGCATATGCAGCCAGCGCGCCTCTTAATCCAGCATACGGTTTTGAGGATTATGATTTTTACTTCTCCGATCTAAATGCAAAAGCGGTAATTCTCAGATTAGGGAAGGATTCTCCTGCTAGGCGGGTTGCTCAAATGTTGGAGATGCCTATTATTGAATTAGAGAACAAGCCAGGATCAAACGCAGGCGCCTTTGATCTGAGGACAGATAAACAGGGGTCGGGTAAAAAGGTTGAGTTTTCAGGCGGAGATGATAATGCGCTGATCCTTCATACATCTGGCACAACTTCCAGACCAAAAATTGTACCGCTCACAAATGGGAATCTAACTGCTTCAGCAGGACATATCAGCGAAACTCTAAAGTTGAGTCGTGATGATTGCTGCTTGAATGTGATGCCTCTTTTTCATATACATGGACTGATGGGAGCTTTGCTCTCCACTATAAATGCTGGAGGAAGTATCGTTTGTTGTCCCGGTTTTGACTCCACCCAATTCTATAATTGGTTGCAGGTTTTTCACCCAACTTGGTATTCAGCAGTTCCCACCATGCATCAGGCGGTATTGTCCGGTGCGGATGATCACCTCGAGATTATTTCAAATAGTGATTTGAGGTTTATCCGGTCATCTTCAGCCTCACTACCACCCAGCGTGATGCAATCACTTGAGGAATTATTTAATTGCCCGGTAATTGAATCGTACGGAATGACAGAAGCTTCACATCAGATGACCAGTAACCCCTTACCGCCCGGGAAACGCAAACCGGGTTCAGTCGGAATTCCTGCAGGACCTGAGGTTGGTATATTAGACAATAAAAGCAATCTACTTGGTCCAAACGAAGAAGGAGAGATAGTAATTCGGGGACCGAACGTTACTTTGGGGTATGAAAATAACCCTGATGCAAATCGAAGCGCCTTTACCAAAAATTGGTTCCGCACAGGGGATCTTGGAAAAATCGATGAAGATGGATATCTCTATATTTCCGGACGGATTAAAGAAATAATTAATCGAGGGGGCGAAAAAATCGCTCCCAGAGAGATAGACGAGGTATTTTTATCTCACCCGGATGTGGTACAGGCAGTAAGTTTTGCTGTCCCGCATCCAACATTAGGTGAAGATCTGGCGACAGCTGTAATATTGGCGCCAAGTGCAAATATCACAGATCTCGATCTTAGGTCATATGCTTTTGACCGGCTTCCGGATTTTAAAGTGCCCAGCAGGGTAATTATATTGGATCAGATACCAAAAGGTCCGACGGGTAAATTACAGCGCATTGGATTAGCGGAGAAGCTAGCTTCACAGATGGCAGTGGATTACACTGCTGCACGGAATAATACTGAGGCTAAATTAACTCGGGTATGGGAAAAAGTTCTCGGGATAGAAAAAGTAGGTGTGTTTGATAATTTCTTTTTTATTGGAGGAGATTCCCTTTCCGCTATTCAGGTTGTTGTTGAGATAAAGGATATATTTTCATTAGAACTATCAACAAACTTCATTTTTAAGTATCCTACAATTGCCCAACTGGCTAAGTATATTGACGAGCTTGACAGATAAATAAGGTTATGGAATCACAGGTAAAGAATAATTATCCCTGGAGACTGTTAGATATTCCTCATATCAGGGATGAGAGCGGCGAACTCTGTATTGTTGAAAGATCAAATTTTTTTCCATTCGAATTCGAACGGTTTATTTATGTTCATGATGTCCCTGAAACCGCAAAACGTGCTGAACATGCCCATAAGGTGATTGATGAGGTAGTGATCGCGCTTGCAGGTGGGTTTGACGTTCTCGTAGATAACGGCGAAATAACCGAGAAAATTAAGATGGAAAGTCCAAATACTGGATTGTATATCCCACGAATGGTTTGGATCAGTTTGGAGTCGTTTAAGCAAGGCACTGTTTATCTGGTTGTAACCTCCGGTGGATACAATGAGCGGGAACATATCCGTGATTATCAAGAGTTTTTGAGTATAGTTCACAGCACTAAAGAATGAAAATCCCTTTCCAAAATCTTAAAGCTGAATATGATTTTCTTAAAGATGAACTGGATTCCGCGTATTATGGTGTAATGGATTCTGGTTGGTTCATTCTTGGGGAAGAGGTTGAAGCGTTTGAGAATGAATTTGCGAATTATTGCAACACGCAATATTGTGTGGGTGTCGGAAATGGGCTGGATGCACTGACATTAATTTTACAGGCATATGGAATTGGTCAAAATGATGAAGTTATTGTCCCAGCTCATACTTTTATTGCTACCTGGCTTGCGGTATCGAAGGTTAAAGCTTCTCCTGTACCCGTAGATGTAGAAGAGAGAACTTTTAATCTCAACCCTGAACAATTGCGCTCGGCAATTACAGAACGAACCCGGGCTATTATTCCCGTTCATTTATACGGCCATCCTGCGGATATGGATCCGATATTAAAAATCGCTGAAGAATATGGTCTGCTGGTAATTGAAGACGCAGCCCAGGCACACGGCGCTAAGTACCGGAATCGGCAGGTAGGTTCATTGGGAGATGCTGCGGGTTTTAGTTTCTACCCGGTAAAAAATTTGGGGGCTTACGGGGATGCTGGAGCTATCACCACTAATGATGCGACTCTGGCTGATTCACTCCGTATTCTGAGAAATTACGGGTCACATGTGAAATATGAGCACCTGGAAAAAGGAACAAACACGAGATTAGATGAATTGCAAGCAGCGTTATTAAGGGTCAAACTCAGGCATTTAGATAAATTCAACAGTAAAAGAAGACAGCTGGCTGAATACTATTGGGACAGATTATCCGCCATTCCGGGATTGATTTTACCTAAAATAGCGGATAGGGCTGATCCGGTCTGGCATCTGTTTGTAATTCGTATGGCCGATCGCGATCAGCTAAAATCTTTTCTATCGGAAAATAATATCGAGACGCTTGTGCACTACCCTGTACCCCCGCACCTATCGACCGCTTACCAGAATATTGATGCTAAGAGAGGCGATTTTCCAATAACCGAAAGTATCGCCGAGACAGCATTGAGCTTACCGCTCCACCCATTTCTGAGGTTAGAAGAACTGGATTTCGTTTCAGATGTAATACGCAGCTTCATTTTTAAATCCTGAATTGCAGTTAGGCAAGAAAAATATCTTTTACTTTGTTAATAAAAATAAGGCAGTAATTTCCTCCTTTGTCTAGTAGCAAGTCTCCTAGAGTATTATTTTTAATATCGAAAATCGGACCGGGCGGCGCGCAGAAAATTGTAATTGACCTGGTCAATGCAGTTGTCAGCTCTGGAGGAGACGCACACATCCTGGTCAACTATCAGCTCCAGCAGGATACAGCTTTTTATAAGAGAATTGATTCTAAAGTTACGGTAGAGTCGTTTTCTGGGGAAGTTCCTCATATTAAAGGTGATAAATTTCAGACCTTACAGAAGATTTTTATTTTAATCAAAGCACCATTTTATGCTGCATATTGGGTTTTTTCAGGAAAATTACAGAATTTTAATATTGTTCACAGTCACCTTCTCGTAGGGAGTGTGATTTCATGGTGGATGCGGGTCTGCGTTTTTTTTTCGACCCGTTCAAGACCAGTATTTGTTGAGACATTTCACAGCGATTTTGCCACTACAAAGCGATGGGAAAGGGCTGCTTTTTTATTTTTGTGGCATACACTTGATCTGCTGGTTCTAGAATATCGACGGAGGGATGTAAAAATTATATCGTCTCGAATAAATTGCCCCGTTGAATACATTCCTTTCGGGGTTGAGTCGTATGCTCAACCAGAATCCCAATATGTAAATCAATTCAAAGAAAAATATGAATTATCACAGGATTTGCCTGTTATTTTAACCATTGCACGGATAAATTTTAATGATAAGCGTATTGATAAACTGATTGAAACCATATCGAAGTTAAAATCTTCCTTTGGAGAAGGGTTCACTTACCTTTTGTGCGGCGACGGAAAAGATTATTATCATGCTGTACAACTTGCACGTGACTGCGGAATCCGGAACCAGGTAAAGTTTACAGGGTATATTAATGATCCAACCATCCCGATAAGTTTTGCGAGGATTTTCTTAGTTTCAGGTGTGGAAGATTTGGTGGGGATTGCAGGATTAAATGCTGCCTCACGTGGGGTACCAGTACTGACTTACCAGAAAGATCCGAATTGGGACAAGCAAGGGGAATTCTTTTTTAATTCAAGATCAACATTTGAGATCGCGAATGAAATTCACAGATTACTTGAAGATGAAGGCTATTACGAAGTTGAATCAAAACGGTGTGAACAGGTTATGCGCGACCACTTCAATGTGCAGTCTATGACTCGCGGTTATTTATCTCTATATAGAGAGATAGGTATTAAGAATCAGTAAACGAATTTATTCTGCCGGGTGTATATATTCCGGGCAATTCTTTGGCGAGGTTCTGGGTACCAGCAATTCCAGACGGA
>JBJYWI010000251.1:0-7319 GCA_046259385.1 Anaerolineales bacterium | reverse complement strand
CGATTAAGGTTGGGTTTACTCTTATGAGCTACCCACTATTTCTACCCTTAATTTTTATCCTGGCAGGATTGCTGATCGCGCTCGTTTATCGTTTTCCATCCCTTAACAAACGCATTCCTATTTTACTGGTCACCTGGTTGCTGTCCATATTTCCATTGGCAGCTTTCATCACCCTTCTGCACGCCTTATCCAGGATACAGAATGGATCAGGAATCAACTGGCAGACCGAGTGGCTGCAGGTGGCTGGATTCAAGGTCAGCCTATACTTTGACAGCCTGAGTGCTGTGTTTGCTTTGTTGGTGACCGGAATCGGAACATTGGTGGTGATCTACAGCGGCTATTACTTCAAAGGTGAACGAAGCTCATGGCGGTTTTTAAGCTATCTGATGCTATTTATGTTTGCCATGTTAGGTTTATTTCTAGCTGGCAATTTGATCTCCTTATTCATTTTTTGGGAGATCACCAGCGTGGTCTCTTTTCTACTGGTAGCCTACAAAACTGAATCTGAACAGGCAAGAAAAAGTGCTTTTAAAGCGCTGCTGATCACTGGAAGCGGTGGCGTAGCATTGCTTTTGGGCGTTATTTTGATTTTCTCTATCACGGGCACGATGGAAATCGCTGCGCTATTGTCCAGTGGAGATTTACTCAGAGAGAGTAGTTTTTATGCTGCAGTGTTAGTCTTGATCGCGTTAGCCTGTTTTACAAAAAGTGCACAGACTCCTTTTCATATCTGGTTGCCGGACGCAATGAGCGCTCCCACTCCTGCCAGCGCTTACTTGCATTCAGCAACCATGGTCAAGGCAGGCATTTACCTTATCGCACGGCTTAATCCGATTTTGGGCCAATCAGAAATATGGTTCTGGGTATTCAGCATTATTGGATTAACCACTATGCTGGTTGGTGCATATCTTGGGCTTAGGCAGAACGATTTGAAAGCGTTGTTGGCTTATTCCACCATCAGCCAGCTTGGTGTGATGGTTTTACTGATCGGTCAAGATACTGGTATCGCATTCAAAGCATTGGTGATCAGCGTGATCGCCCATGCTCTTTATAAGAGCGCGCTTTTCTTGGTGGCTGGAATTGTCGATCACGAAACAGGGACGCGTGATCTGCGCCGGTTGGGTGGTCTTCGCCGGTGGATGCCTTACAGCATGGCGATCGCGGGTCTGGCAGCGTTATCAATGGCTGGTTTACCCCCTATGTTCGGGTTCCTGGCTAAAGAAACCCTACTTGCCACTGCAGTCCATCCTACATTACCTGGGATAATAGCTTTTATTTTCCCAACCGCCAGCGTGATTGCGGGTGCCCTGATTCTGGCTCAAGCGGGATTATTTGTGTGGGATACATTCTTAGGTCAGCAGCGAGATAAAACGATTAAACCCCATGAAGCACCATGGGGTATGCTGATTCCGCCGCTAATCCCTGCCTTCCTCTCGATCTTGCTTGGTCTACTTCCAGAACCGGAGAGATTCGCAGCTTTCGTGGCAAATGCCGCGGCTGCAGCGTATGGAGGGGAGGTTAAAGTCTCGCTAACGTTGTGGGCTGGACTTACCATTCCATTGCTCTTGTCTATTGTTGCAGTCGCCTGTGGTATCTTGATTTTCATGTTTCGATCCAGGGTTCGAGAGATCCAAAACCGGATTGCTCCTAATTTAACGATTAACAACCTCTATACTGGCATGCTAAAGACGATCGATTCCGGGGCATACCTGGTTATTCAATTACAGAGCGGCCAACTTCGCTTTTACATCACAGTTATGCTGATCAGCCTGATCGCTTTGATCCTCATCTTTGTTGGGATACCAGATTTTGATGCCAGCCTGCTGGTTAGGCAGCCACTCTTCAATCTCGATTTCGCCTTTTCAATCTTGCGCATATTTGCCCTGGTAGTGGTGATAGGTGCGGCTTTAGCCAGTGTATTAATTCAGCGGGATTTCTCTGCAATTCTAACTTTAGGCGCGATGGGATTGGGAGTTACAGTCCTAATTGTGCTTGAACCAGCTCCAGATGTGGCTCTAGTCCAAATGATCGTCGACCTTTTAGCAGTTGTGATTTTGGTGCTTGCATTAACCAGGCTGCCCCGCACCCAACGTGAACAAGCGAGAAAGCTGACCTTTAAGCAAAGCAGACCCGGGCTTGTTCGTGATCTGCTGGTGTCTGCCGGTGTTGGTGGAATCGTAGCTTGGATAACCTTGATCGCCTTAATCTCTCGTCCCAGGGAAAGTATTGTTACTTCATTCTATGAAGCCAATGCCAAGATTTTAACTGGCGCTAAAGATATTGTTGGCGCTATCGTTGTAGATTTCCGGGCTTTTGATACTTTGATTGAGATCGCTGTATTCAGCATTGCTGGTCTTGGCATCTACACATTATTGCTTTATGCCTCCCGCTGGGCAGGTGATCAAGTGAGTGACGAAGCAATGCCGACGACCAACATTTTGAATACCACCGGGATTGGTGGATCGACCACTTCACCTTTTATCCATGCCCTGGCGTATGTTTCTCTTCCATTTTCATTGGTCATAGCAGTGATCCATATCCTTTATGGTCATGATCAACCCGGTGATGGATTTACAGCTGGAGTTATCGTGGGATTGGCAATTGCATTCTGGTATGTCGTCTTCGGTTACACGGAAGTGAAGGAGAGGCTGAGATGGTTGAAGCCCATGGCATTCATAAGCAGCGGTATTTTGCTGGCTATTTTTAGCGGCATCCTTTCTGCTTCTATCAAAGGTAACTTCCTTTCAAACGTTGATTTTGGAACGCTGCAAAACATCCCCTTACCGCTGGGTATTAATCTAAGCACTTCATTATTATTTGAAGTCGCAATTTTTCTATGTATATTGGGAAGTATATCGTACATCCTGAATGCTTTAGGTCACCCGAGGATCAGCGAAGTAAGTAGTATGCCAGAAGTGAAGGATCTGGAACAAAGAAGTGGTGCAGGCAATATTCCTGCCTCTGATGCACAAACATCAGAGAAAGATTTTCATTCTTGACCTACCCTGGGAGAATCCGACATCCAGGTTAAGGAGGATAATGTGGAAATATTAACGGCTATTGCAATCGGCATCTTGTTTGCCATTGGAATTTTTCAAATGCTTCGCCGTAATGTTATCCGGTCTGCAATTGGATTAATCATTTTATCGAATGCCATCAACCTGTTCTTGTTGAGCACGGGTGATTTCCAAGGCATTCAGCCAGCATACGTGGATACTCCAGCCGCATTACGCAGCGACGCTCTTCCACAAGCTTTGGTCCTCACGGCAATTGTGATTAGCATGGGTGGCATTGCGTTTGTGCTTTCGCTCCTCTATGTGATCTCTTCGCGATATAAGACCAGTGACTTGGATGAGATCCAGGGACTGAAGAACTGAATGGGAATAAATTGGTAGGTAGGAAACCAAAATGAATTCCAACCAAATCGTGCTTCTACCGATATTGATCCCTTTAGCGGGTGCGTTCATAATTTTGCTTCTGCGTCCTTGGAAAAGATGGCAGGCACGCATGGCATTTATGATTATGCTTTTGTCTCTGGCAAGCAGTAGCTGGTTGTTATACCAAGTTTGGCTTACTGAGCAGGCTGTAATCTTTCCGCTTGGTGGTTGGATCGCCCCATTCGGCATAACTTTGGTGGCAGATTACTTATCTGTCTTTATGGTGTTGATGAGCCAGCTGGTTCTGCTCTTGGGTGTGGCTTATGCTTTGGGGGCAAAGGATAATAACATTACATACCCCACCTTCTATGCCTTTTTCTTGACCCTTGGAGTGGGGCTGACGGGTGCTCTATTAAGTGGAGATTTCTTTAACTTATTTGTCTTTGCAGAACTTCTAGTGATCTCTGGAACCATCCTGACCGCCATCTCTGATGACCCTTTGGGTGCCGAAGCTGCTTATAAATATTTTTACATCAGCTTGCTTGCTTCAGCATTTTTACTATTAGCGATCGGTAGCTTGTACATCTCTTATGGATCGCTGAACATGGCGGATTTAGCAGTACGCATTCAAGCAAACCCTGGTCAACCTCTTCTGCCTTTTGCGATCGCTCTCCTGGCAGCGACCTTCATGGTAAAGAGTGCGGTTTTCCCATTTCATTTTTGGCAACCGGATTTCCATACAGCCGCTCCTACTGCTGTTAGCGCCATGCTTTCTTCTGTTGTCGTCAAGTTGGGTATATATGGATTCTTGCGCATGACGACTTTAGTATTCGTTAACCAATCCGAGGAGCTGAAGCTTCTGCTGATCGGCTTGGGCGTTGTTGGTGTGATTTTTGGTGGTCTTTCTGCAATTGGCACACAAAATGCAAAGCGCATGCTGGCTTATTCAACCCTTGCACAGGTCGGGTTCATCCTGATCGGGATCGGTTGGGGCACACTGCTTTCCATTGCAGCAGCTCTAGTTTTCACTTTCAACCACAGCCTGATCAAAGCTGCCATGTTGATGTTGGCTGGTTCGGTTGCCAGCCGGAGCAAGGTCAAATCTGCAGCCTTTGAGGTAGTAACCGGGGTAGGCAAGAGTATGCCATATGCAGGATTATTATTCTTTATTGGCAGCTTGGCACTGGCTGGAATCCCTCCGACCAATGGCTTTATCAATAAATATCTGATCTTTGAAAGCGGCATCAATAGTGATGCATTCCTGGCAGTTTTCTTGCTTGCACTTGGAGGTATCTTGACCCTCATCTATACCATGCGTGCCTTCCAGAAAATCTGGTGGCGTCCAATTCCGGATGCGGATCAACTAAAAACATACGGAGACCGATTAGTTGCACCGAGTTTATTAATCCTGTTAGTGGTTGCATTTGGATTGTGGGCGCAGCCTCTAATTCAATTCAGCCAGCTCACAAGTGCTTGGTTGCTTGATCCACAAAATTACATCCAGTCTGTACTGGACTCAATAATCGCACTAGGATGGTGAGAATATCATGCGTTATATACCTTTCGTACTATTCTTGACTTTAATTTATCTCATGTTGACCTCCAACCTGGAGTGGTTAAATATTATTGCCGGGGTGGTGATAGCCATAGGAATTTCTTTGTTGTTACGACCGCAGATAAAACCTGTTTCTTGGCAAAGAGCACCTAGGGCTATCCTGGCAATGATTCAATACCTAGGCATCCTGATTTACGATATCTTCAAAGGTGGAATTATGGTAGCCAGGTCAGTCTGGAGTCGAAATTTAAAAATCCAACCTTCAATCATCGCTATCACCTCAGGATGTGAATCTGAGTTGGCAACAGCGCTTAGTGCACATGCTATTAGTATCGCACCGGGAGAGTTAGTGGTGGAAATTGACACAGATGGAGTCATGTACACGCATGTTCTCGATGTTACCCATAGCTCCGAATATCAGGAGCAGGCTCAAAATATGCGTAGTGAATTGTTAAGTAAGATTATTGAATAATCCGTTCTTTCAAGAGTTGGTGACCATGGAATCTGTTTTGATTATCATCTTATATATCTCCCTAATCGTTCACCTTGTGTTGATTGCTATAAGTGTTTGGAGAGTCTGGCGAGGTGACAATATAATTGACCGGTTAATGGGCGCAGATTTAATCAGCACGCTGACAATATGCATTCTATTGCTGATTGCCCTCTTTGAGAAGAACAGCATCTTTGTCGATGTAGCAATCGGTTTGGTTGCTCTGAGCTTCGTTTCAACGATTGCCCTGGCGAAATATGTTGCTGATGAACAGATGTTTTAATAAACTTTAATTACCGATTGAAAATCGCAGAATATAAAATTACATTTCTTCTAATGGATGGAGTTTGCATATGGAAAACATTTTGATCTTCATTGCAATATTAGCTGTCTGCATCGGCACTTTCTTTTCGCTTACTGGGGTACTTGGTTATATACGCTTTCCGGATGTTTACAGCAGATTGCACGCAACTGCAAAAGTAAGCGTATTTGGGGCTGTATTCCTGATGTTTGCAGCTGTCTCCTGGACACCGCTGAGCTTTGGTAAAGGACTGGTCTTAATTAGTTTGTTGTTGATTAGCGGACCTGTGATCAGTCATGCTTTAGCTTCTGCAGCTTACCGGATAAAAGTCCCCCTCATACAAACAGTGCGCGACGATTTAGATCATGGTGAAAATAATGAAAATCAAAGGAATCAGAATAATTTGAAATTTGATTATCAGGAGTAGTTCAAGAATCACAGGCGGTCAAGAATAGGTTATCAAAGACTTTGAAGCCTAAGAACAAATTTGAAAGAATAAATGATCGTCTTAGTGAACTTTGAGGTTATTGAGCATTATTAATAATTGGCAAATAACTGAAGGAGTGATTGGTCATGTACAGACGGATTTTACTGGCATTAGATGGATCTGCAATGGCTGAGCAGGCATTGCCGGTCGCAGTTAATCATGCAAATACATTCCAATCTGAGTTGTACTTAATAAGGGTGATAAGCCCGCTAATTGAATCCTATCGAACTGGCATGGCGACCAGGTCTGCCATCGAAAGGGCTGAAGAGCAATTACGAGTCATTGCAGAGGATTACCTGGAGGGTATCGCAAATAAACTTCGAGAGGATAACGTGGAAGTAAGGATTGCTACCCAGATAGGAATACCCTATAAGGAAATCACAAGTTTTTCGGATCAGAACAATATTGATTTGATTGTAATGAGCACGCGGGGTGAGAGCGGGTTCACTCGCTGGATGTTAGGGAGTAACACAGACCATGTGATTCGTGGCACCAACGTTCCGGTACTGGTTGTTCCTGCCATCTACGGGCAAAATGAAAACACATAACGCTCATTTAGTCTCTGGTATTGGATGGCATTTGATCAATGACCCTTGCACTATTCAAACTACTTATAATTTTAGGTTCCTAAGATAAGATTATGAACCCAAATCAACTGGTTTCGCACGAAAATCAGGAAATGTTTTTTTATCGCATTTTGAATACGATGAATTTTAAAAGTTCTTTTATATAAAAGTAGAAATGATAAAGAAACAGGCACCCCCGGTGCGATTCGAACGCACAACCTACTGATTCGAAGGGGTCATAGGCAACGTCCACCCCGTACATATGGCGGTATGGTGTCCATTTAGTCCCATATATGGGGGTAGTTTTGTCCACTGTGTCCATTTTTTCCATGTTTTCCAGGACGGGTTGCACCGTTGTTGCACCGGAGCATGAAGAAGGAAAGGCATTCAGCTACCCTGTCCATTGGGGGAATCGATTTAGGCAGAATAGAGTTTAGTTGCCTATACCTCGTGAACATTCGATTCAGCAATTATGCGACAAGAATTGACAAAAACAGGGGTCTGCTGACGTAGATTTTTTGATAACATCCAAATTGCCAGTAC
>JBJYWI010000250.1:0-8574 GCA_046259385.1 Anaerolineales bacterium | reverse complement strand
GATTAGGAGAAAGATTAATGCTCCGCCTTCGAGCTTGCCCCAGACAATTTTAGATCAGAAATCAATTCTTTCAGGTTTGATAGATAATAGGTTTTTCATTTACCACACTCTCCAAAATCTGGACCCCAAAATGGGATCATGCTACCTAATGCATTCAAAATATGTAAACAATTTATGTTTGAAGTTTGAATTTAAGGTTCACTTAATTAATTCGCTAGTCTCCCGTAAGGACAAATTCTAACAGGTCATGCTATGCTTTTGACCAGTTTTTTCTATACCTGGTGACCAACCAGGTGTTTAGCTAGCCCAAAAATACAGAAAAGGAGAAATCATATGGAACTAACAACAGTGCGCGAATTAAACGTGCAGGTAAAGGAAGAAGCTTTATTTCTTCAAGACCTTCAAACGGAAATAAAGAAGGTAATGGTCGGACAGGAGAGGCTGGTTGAGCGGGTATTAATCGGTTTGCTGGCTGATGGCCATATCCTGCTGGAAGGTGTTCCGGGCTTGGCAAAAACGCTGTTGATCAAAACTCTAGCCGAAGCAATCGATGCCGATTTTTCGCGTCTGCAATTTACTCCCGACCTGCTGCCTGCAGATCTAATTGGAACCCAAATATTCAACCCTCGCACCAGTGAATTCAGCGTTCATCGAGGTCCTATTTTTGCTAACTTGATCCTTGCCGATGAAATTAACCGCGCCCCAGCCAAAGTACAAAGCGCGCTCTTGGAAGCGATGCAGGAACGCCAGGTGACAATAGGGGATGTGACCTACAGGATGGAGGATCTTTTCCTTGTTCTAGCTACCCAAAATCCAATTGAGCAGGAAGGCACCTACCCGCTCCCAGAGGCTCAGGTTGACCGGTTCATGCTCAAGATCAAAGTAGATTATCCATCACGTGAAGAAGAGCGGATAATAATGGATCGCATGACCGGCGTGACGCTACCTTCGGTGAATCCGGTAGTTTCGCCAATGGATATTCTAAAGGCGCGAGAAATGGTCAAGCAAATTTTTGTCGACGATAAAATCAAGGAATATGTCTTGGACCTGGTACTTGCTACCCGTTATCCGGGAAATAATGGATTAAGTGATCTTAACAATTTAATCAACTACGGCGCTTCCCCAAGAGCAAGCATTTATCTGATATCTGCTTCAAAAGCCCATGCCTTCTTGAGAGGTCGGGGGTTTGTAACACCCGAGGATATCAAGCAGATTGCCCAGGATGTTTTACGACATAGAGTGATTATCACTTACGAAGCGGAAGCTGAGAATATCACCTCCGATCAAATCGTTAAAAGAATTCTGGACCATACTGATGTGCCGTAAACAATCAATGGGGAATACACACTTTTGGTTATGGTTCAAATAGGCGGAAGAGATAAATGTTAACTTCTGAACTGATAAAAAAAATCCACCGTATTGAAATCCGGACACGCCGGCTGGTGAACGATAATTATGCGGGAGAGTACCATTCAATATTCAAGGGAAGGGGGATGGAGTTTGACGAAGTCCGCCCTTATCAAATTGGTGATGAAATCAGGACGGTTGACTGGAATGTCACTGCCCGGACAGGAGAGCTCTTTGTCAAGCGTTATGTTGAAGAAAGAGAACTCACTGTCATGCTTCTGGTTGACGCAAGCGCTTCGGAAACTTTTGGTTCCATAGGTAGATTTAAGCGTGAACTTGCTGCTGAACTTGCTGCGGTTATTTCTTTTGCTGCCACAACCAATAACGACCGGGTCGGATTAATGATTTTTACTGACCAAATTGAACTTATTGTCCCACCCAGAAAAGGCCGCCAGCATGTCCTACGCATGGTTAGAGAGCTTCTCGCTTTCGAACCCAACAGCAAGGGTACTGACATTAAATTGGCTTTGGATACCGTAAATCAATTACTAAAAAGAAAATCAATTATTTTTTTGATTTCAGACTTTATTGCTAACCCGGCAAATTTCCAGAAAGAGCTTACCGTAACCAATAAACGACATGATCTGATTGGAGTTGAACTCAGCGACCCGCTTGAAACAAAAATTGGAACCGTTGGGTTACTGGCTCTTGAAGATCCTGAAAATGGGGAAGTTATCTGGGTGGATACAGCCAGTAATTCCTGGCAGGATACATTCGCTGGTTTAGAAAACCAGCATAGTATTCAAAAAAAGAAAATCTTTCAGCATGCAAATGTTGACCGAATTTCGATAAAGACAAACCAAGACTACACTCTACCCCTGACAAGTTTTTTTAACGAACGAGCTAAGCGGATCAGAAGATAAGGGAATTGAATACGATGAAAAAGGCTTCAATAATAATCCTTGTAGTTACCATGATGCTCATTTTAGTTCCCGCGTTTATTGTTAAAGCAGATCCAAAATTTGATGCAACTCTAAGAATTCAGGATCAAATCTACACCGTCGGCGATCCTATCTATATTGAATTATCAGTAACTCATCCTGAAGGATATCAGGTCATATTTCCAAAATTCGAACAGAATTGGGGCCAATTTACTGTCAAATCAGTTAATCTCCCAACCAAAATTAGTAACAGTGATGGGACCGAGACTTCAACACAGGTTGTCGATGCCAGATTATTTTCTCCAGGAACTTTTACAACACCTGAAGTAAACCTATTGATAAGTGACGAAAACGGCAATCTAAACGAGATAACCGCTGTACCAATTTCAGTAACGATCAATTCAGTTCTTGTCGAAGGCGATACTCAACTTCGTGACATCAAACCGCAGTCTGAGATCCCATACTTTAATACCTGGTCCTGGCTAATCAGCATCACCACCATCTTTCTATTAATTGGCGGGTTTGCGTATTTCCGAAACCATTATAAGCAGAAAAAATTGTTCGAAGTGCAAGAAAAACGAACAGCTGATGAGATTGCGCTTGATGAATTAGACCATATCGAGAGTCTCAAATTGCCCGATGTCGGTAGGTTTAAAAAACACTACACTCTCACTTCAATTTGTATCCGTAAATATCTCGAGGCGACATTTCATACCCCGTTTCTGGAAAGAGCTACTTTTGAAATCCAGGGAAGTTTTAAACAAAGCGAGTTTGATGCTGAATTAATAAACAAGATTATTAACTTCCTAGATGAGAGTGACCTGATTAAGTTTTCGAAATTTATACCGGATAAAAACAGTGCTTATATGTTACTGGAATCAGGCCGTGAAATTATAGAAATAACAAAACCAGATCCGGAGATCACAAATAACAAACAAGAAGCTGATCCGCACAATTCAACTTCACAAAATATCGCAACAACAATCAATAGTATTACTGAAAATATTGAGGTTACGCCATGAATTTCCAATTTGCATCTCCCTGGTTGCTGAGCTTATTGTTCTTTATCCCAGCACTTGCGCTTTTTATCTTCTGGATAAATAAGCCCAATCATTCAGGCGCGCTCACCCATTCTAAAACAAGCATGTTGCGAAATCTTGATAAAAGCTGGCGGATCCGTTTTCGCCCAATTCTGCACGTTCTGAGGCTGACTTCAATTGTATTGGTGATCATCGCACTCGCAAGACCGCAAATTGTTCAGGGGAAGCAAACAATAACAGGTGAAGGGATTGAAATCGCTCTTGCTCTGGATGTGTCTGGAAGCATGGCTTCTCTCGATTTCGAACCTAACAACCGATTGGAAGCTGCAAAAACCGTTATTGGTGAGTTTATTTCTGAACGCCAGTATGACAAAATCGGATTGGTCATTTTCTCGCAAGATGCGTTTAATATGAGTCCAATTACACTCGATCACAATATGCTGAATCGAGCCCTCCAGAATGTAAATTTGGCAGATGATCTTGGTATTGAGGATGGGACAGCCATCGGGTTGGGGATTGCAAACGCAGCAAACATGCTTATCAGTTCCGATGCGGAGAGCAAAATTATCATACTTTTAACTGATGGGGTGAACAATGCCGGTGAAATCGATCCACTAACCGCTGCGGAAGCAGCAAATGCCTTAGGGATAAAAATCTACACAATTGGGGCGGCAAAAACCGGCCAGGTTCCGGTACCGATTGAAACTGTTTTTGGTAACAAACAGATTGTTTACCAGGAGAGCGTTATTGATGAAGAAACGCTCCAAAAGGTTTCTGAGACAACCGGTGGGAAATACTTTCGGGCAGAGGATACAGCGAGTTTGGACTCAATATATCAAGAAATCAATAAACTTGAGAAATCCAAGGTTGAGGTACAGATATTCAATCATTATTTTGAATTATTTGCGCTAGTACTGATACCGGCATTTATATTGATCTTGATTGAAATTTTATTAAGAAAATCGATTTTCAGGAAACTGCCATGATATTCGCAAAACCGACATATTTACTCCTTTTTCTACTACTACCGGTTGCTGGATTGCTCTTTATATATGCAAAAAGAATGCAAACAAAAGCCTTGTTGCAGCTTGGAGAGCACCAATTAATTCAAAGATTGACTGAAAACGTTAATACACGTGGAAGATGGTGGCGAACTATTTTCTGGTTTCTCTCGCTTGGCCTTTTGATTTTTTCATTGGCTCGCCCTCAATGGGGATCCGAGGTTCGGGAAATGAACCAGGAAGGTCTCCAGGTTATGGTCGCATTGGACATTTCACAGAGCATGCTCGCCCAGGATATCAAACCTAACAGGCTTGAAAGAGCAAAATTAGAAATCAGTGATTTGATGAAAAAAATAAATGGGGATGAAATTGGTTTAGTTCTCTTCTCCGGGGCGAGTTTTATTCAGGTTCCACTCACATCTGATTACACCACTGCTCTCAAATACCTGGAAAGCGCACAGCCTAGTGTAATTTCCCGTCAGGGAACAGTGATAGGAGATGCAATAATGACTGCAATGAAGGGATTCGATCCTGAATTGTCCAGTCAAAAAGTATTAATCATAATGACTGATGGAGAGGATCATGAATCTGATCCACTGGCAGCAGCCCATGAGATCGCTAAACAAGATGTCTTGATTTATACAATTGGTTTCGGTACTATTCAAGGCGAGCCTGTACCAGTTACTGACACAAATGGAAAGATTGTTGACTGGAAACATGACCAAAGTGGAAACGTTGTCCTTTCGAAACTTGATGAAGCAACCTTGAAATCCATTGCAGACATCGGCAAAGGTCATTATTACCAGGCTGGTGCTGATGGGCACGAATTGGACAATCTACTTTCCGAAATCGATAATCTACAAAAGGCCCAACTGGAAACTCGATATGAGGTTATATATATTGAGAGATACCAATATTTTCTCGGGATAGCTTTAATCCTGATGACGCTTTCGGAATTGCTTCCTGACCGTCGCATATCATTATCCCGAGATCGTCTTCCAATTTGGAAAGCACTGGGCATTTACAACCGCAATATATCAAAGCCAAAAATCTAGAAACAAATATCTATTGGATGAATATCATGAGACATTTCAAATTTAAAAATTTTCATCTTATCCAGGTATTCTTGCTTATTGGAATCCTTTCGGTAGGTTGCAGCCCTTCTACCGGGAAATATATCCAACGCGGAAATGAAGATTTCGCAAAAAAATTGTATGAAGAGGCGCTAGAAGCCTACCAGAAGGCTCAAATTAAATCGCCTGAAATAGCGCAATCGTACTATAACGCAGCAAATGCGTTTTACCGCCAAGGAGATTATCTGCGAGCTGCTGAAGAACTATCCGCGGCACTGGAATTAGCAAAAGAAGAACCGCTTAAACAAAATGGATTTTATAACCTTGGGAATAATTCCTTTAACTCCCAGGATTTTAAAAAAGCGATCGAAGCCTATAAAGCTGCCCTTTTAATAAACTCGTTTGATCAGGATGCGAAGTACAACCTGGAACTCGCATTGCAGCAACAGGAACAACAGCAACAAGAGCAAGATCAACAGCAGCAAAATCAAGACGAAAGCTCCGGAAATAACGGATCAGAATCCAATCAAAATAACAAGGATTCACAGGGAGAGGATGCAAACAACCAAATTCAGCAGGTGCAAGAACAAGATAATAAAGAACAGAATCAAGATTCAGAAACACCACAAGAACTAGAAGATGAGACAGGCAAATCCCAGGAAAAGAATCCTGATAGCTCAGATCAGAATGAACAACTGAATCAGGAAAATCAACAGGAAAAAAACCAAAATGACCAAAATAGGGAGAATAATTCCCAGAATTACAGTCAGATCCCTGCCCCAGGTCAAAAAATGACACCTGAACAGGCAAAACAACTGCTGGCTGCCATTGCCCAGAATACAAAAACCCTGCAGGAATATCTTGGCCAGATTTTATATGTTCAGGAACTACCACCTGTTCAGGATTGGTAATATCGGTTGGTTTTGGTATTGATTAAATTGTGAATTTATAAGCAAAGGGGTAAACGGAATGAAGAAGTTAACTAATCTAATTGGGATACTTACAACTTTGGGTTTAATGTTCATAACAACTATCCCAGTTTATGCACAATCTTCAACCTCACAGGCTGTTCTCCATGCAGAGATTGACCGCAATAATATTACAACGGATGATACGATCATACTTACTGTAACGGTGGATATGTTTGAATCTGGCCTTTCCAGCCCACAACTGCCAGCTCTTGATGGGTTTCAAATAGTCAGCCAAAATAACAGCTCACAAATCAGTATGGTTAATGGAGACATGACTGTTCAGGAAATTTACCAGTATTATCTGCGCCCGGAAAATGTTGGAAATATCATCATCGATCCAATCACCCTTACAATCCATGGTACGGTGTACAGTACTGAACCAATTATTGTAAATGTCTCCCAGGGTACCGGGAAACTCAATCCACCACCAAAACCATCCAGTCCATCATTTCCGAATTTCCCCAATTTTCCATCTTTGAACAGCATTCCATCTTTAGGTTTTGATATTCCACTTGGCGCAGAACCTATGGACCCATCCCTTGCACCAGAAGGATTGACTGGTAGAGATTATTTCCTTGAAGCAGAAGTTGATAAATCGAACGCCTATCAGGGAGAACAAATCCAGTACATTCTACGTTTTTACAAAGCTACCTCTCCAATAAGCGGTCTTGAATTAACACAACCTTCTTTCAGTGGTTTCTGGCATAAATCAGCACCAGAAGAAAAACACTTTTCACTTAGTTTGGGAAGCAAAAAATACCTTGTTACAGAATTACAATCGATCCTTTTTCCAACTGTAGTTGGTGATATCGAAATTGAACCAGCTCAGATCACCATTCCGGATAATTTTTTTTCGACCGGTGGGTCTTTGCAAACCAGCCCAATTCATCTGTACATTAAACCGCTCCCTGCAGGAGCCCCTGATAGTTTCAACGGTGCAATTGGCAAGTTTGAAGTTACCGTAGAAGTGGACTCAACTGAAATAAATGTTAATGAACCGGTAAATTACCGGTTTATGGTTAAAGGTAAGGGAAATGTTGAGAATATCCCTGAACCTGATTGGAATGAAGGATCTGGCTGGCGCTCATTTGATACATCCGTTGAAACTTCAACCCAATTTGAAAATGGATTTTTGGTGGGAACCAAAGTATTTGAACGCCTTTTAGTACCTACGCAATCTGGACATTTCAGATTTCCATCTCTGGAATTCAGTTATTTTGATCCAGATGAAGGTACATATTCTGTAATAAATACAGATCAGATAGAAGTAAATGTTAAATCAGACGGATCTGAATCAGCCCTTGCATCCCAAATTCCTGATACGAATATTTACAATAATGACAATTCAGGAAACAAAGAGTTTATTAGCTCAATTAAAACAAAACCTGTTGATAAAATCATTGGAAACAAAGAACTTTTTTCATCGCCTGTATTCTGGTTTCTTTGGATAATCCCTTTACTCCTGCTTACAGGACACCTTGCATGGGAGAAGAATATCCAGCGAAATCAAAAAGACACAGATTATCGCAGATACAAAAATGCCTCACAAAAAGCCTTTCACGCACTTGAACAACTTGAAGAAAATCCGGATTCAGGTAGTGTCGAAAGGATATTCCTCGAATATTTAACCGATAAACTGAATAAACCTTTTTCAGGATTTACACTGGAAGAGCTTGAGGAGGAACTCCTCAGATTAGAAATCAAAGAAAAGCGTATTGCCCAAATCAGAACATGCATTATGCTCAATACAATGGGAATGTATTCACCGGGAAGTGAAAGCGAGATCCAAATGGAAGCTTTAAAGTTAGCCAAAGATTTAATAAAGATATTGGAAAAAGAAATCTAATTAATCGATTATTCCCTTCAAAATAGGAACATGCCAATGCGTAAAATATCATTTAACCTGGTCTTTGGTCTAATGGTGAGTATAAGTTTTATAGTCGCTGTTTCTCTCTCTTCTAATGGGCATAGTATGGATCTTATTGCATTCAAGACAGCAAACAATCTTTACAATAAGGGAAAATACGATGAAGCCATCCAGATTTTCGAAAATTTGACTGCTGAAACCCAATCCAGCAGCGCTTTGTATTTCAACTTGGGTAATGCCTATTATATGAAAGGCGATATGGGACATGCTTTATTGAATTACAGACGAGCACTCAGGTTGGATCCTCGAGATCAGGAAATACGAAACAATATCC
>JBJYWI010000249.1:0-2596 GCA_046259385.1 Anaerolineales bacterium | reverse complement strand
CCTGGTGATTTTTTTTAATTAATAGATCACACAGATGTGAACCAAGAAAACCAGCTGCTCCTGTTAGTAGAATTCTCATAAGTCGATTAGTAATAAGGTTCGGTTAGAGAGTAAATATAGAATAGCAGCAAAGACATATTATTTCGTGTAGCCACTAATTTTCATCTGACCCTGGTCAATCGTTATACTTTCTACAACAACCTGCTTTGCTATGGGAAGAAAATTTGTTTGAAATGCCGTATCCATCGCAATGGTCAATTGATCAACCAAGATAGACGGCAGGTCAAAAGGTCCCACCTTAGCAGATACAATATCATATTGAGGCACTCCACTAGCATCCGGATATACCGAGAAGATTAAAGTTAGTGGTAGGGTAATATTGTTCTGTTCAGCCTGTCCGGTAATTTTTATTACACCATCTCTCAATAACACCTGAACATCGCTAATATTGTATTCTTGGTAAGATTGAAGTTCGTAATTTATAATTGAAGACAGTTGCGCCTCTGTGACAATTAATTGAAAGGATTCACCATCCTGAATATCTTCAACGACGGAATCCACATTTGTGATCAATTCTTCAACTGCCTGGGTGGATATTAAAACAGAATCCTCTTTGGGCTCAAGAAAATTTGTTGAAGGTAGGTTACAAGCAAGGGCTAGAACTATTGGAATAAGAAACAATAGTATGGAAATGATTAAATTTTTATGAATGGACATATATACTCCATGCTGTTAATTATCAAGTTGGAAATTCTATCATATTATGCCTGATGAAATAACTAAAGAAACTGAATTTTCGATATCAGCAAGGATAGAGGCGATACTTTTCGTAGCCCCTTTACCGGTTACACTGAACCAATTATCCGAGGTACTTTGTATAAGCAATTCAGAAGTTGAAAAAGGGCTGCAAACACTTGAAACTCAATACAAAGATAATCAGTTTGCGCGCGGATTGAGATTGCAGCGTTACCGAGGAAGGTACCAGCTGACAACCTCACCGCTAAGCACTGCAGATATCGAAAAATTTTTTGGACTTGATTCAAAAATTAAATTAAGCACTGCTGCTCTTGAGGTTTTGTCAATAATTCTATTTTTCCAACCAGTTACTAGACCAAAAATCGACTCAATTAGGGGAGTAAATAGTGATGGTGTGATCAAAAGCCTGCTGCGTAAAGGCTTAATCCAGGAAGAAGGAAGAATTGACTCGCCGGGTAGACCGATATTGTATGGGACAACCCCAGAATTCTTACAACATTTTGGAGTAAATTCGCTGGAAGAACTCCCAAAATTGGATTTAGACCAGGATCAGGAAATTACCCTGGAAAATAACCAAACCATCTTTGAATAAAGCAAATATGGCGGAAGAAAGGATTCAAAAAATATTAGCGCGAAGTGGTCTCGGTTCGCGTAGAGAATGTGAGCAGGTCATCAGGGATGGACGGGTAAGTGTTAATGGTCGAATTTCTATAATTGGTGACAAAGCGGATGTCGCGATTGATACAATAATAGTTGATGGACATAGAATAAGCGACTCTAGTAAAAAAATCTATATTGCTTTGTATAAACCCAGAGGATATTTATCTAATAAAGATAAAAATGATTCAAGACCGGATATTTATGAATTGATTGATTTTTCATCCAGAGTGTATCCAGTAGGCAGATTGGATGTTGACAGCGAAGGATTATTGCTTCTCACAAATGATGGAGATCTGACTTTTAAGTTATCACATCCAAAGTTTCAGCATGAAAAAGAATACAGAGTTAGGGTAAAGAAGAATCCGGATAGAGAACAACTAGAGAAATGGAGGCGGGGGGTAGTGCTTGATGATGGATATAAAACACGACCTGCAAGAGTTAATATAATTTCAAGTTCTGCTGGAGGCGCATGGCTTGAAATAACGCTAACTGAAGGGAAAAAACGTCAAATCAGGAGAACTGGTTCAATAATTGGATTGCCGGTTGGAAGAATTATCAGGGTTCGGATTGGCAGCCTATTACTCGGGAAATTGAAACCAAAAGAATACCGCATGCTTAATTCAAAAGAAATATCCAGATTGAAAAAAAGTGTCGCATACAAATCAATATTGTAAATAAAAAATTTTGTGTGAATTCAGAATAGATTTTATTAATGTTCTTCTCCTGTTATGTTCAGGTTTTTTCATGTTTGGTTGTGTATAATCCCACAAGAATCGGACTCAACCCAATAAGTGTCTAAATGGAAACTGAAATTAAATCTGTAAACAATTGGATTAATAAACCTTTGTTTGACAAGTTCAATATTAATTTTGAACATTTAATCCTTATGGTTATCTTAATCTTGGCTCTATTTACCAGATTTTATAACCTTGAATCTCGCGTGATGAGTCATGATGAGAATTCACATGTTTATTACTCATGGCGATTGTATAAAGGTGAGGGGTTCGCGCACGATCCGCTTATGCATGGTCCACTTCAATTCCACATGGTAGCACTCAGTTATTTTATGTTTGGGGATAATGATTTTACAGCTAGGATTCCAGCTGCAGTTTTCAGTATAGCAACTGTGATGTTCATGTGGTATTACCGCCGATATTTAGGTCGTTCTGGCGCGCTAGTA
>JBJYWI010000248.1:0-4509 GCA_046259385.1 Anaerolineales bacterium | reverse complement strand
ACGGTTCTGCGCGAGGGAAACAGAGTTTTTTATTTTATAACCCACCAATAATAAATGAAGAACTTGGATTGCGGCGCAGTTCATTAAAGGAAACAACCAGGCTAGTGGATGACCTACTTGCATACGATATACAGACCATCATTTTTGGCAGATCACGAAGAACTGTTGAAATCATTCTGAATTACCTACGTAAAATGTGGACTGCTCCTCCTAAATACCATGACACAATTAATTATGATGAACAGATACACGGTTATAGAAGTGGCTATCTCTCTTCGGAACGCAGAAAAATCGAATTAGGTTTGAGAAATGGAACAATTCGAGCTGTGGTTGCTACCAACGCCCTAGAATTAGGTATAGATATTGGTAGAATGGGCGCTGCGATCCTGGTTGGATTCCCAGGAACAATTTCGTCTACTTATCAGCAAGCAGGAAGAGCTGGACGAGGTGAACAACAGTCATTAGCTCTACTCATCGCTACTCCTGACCCTTTAGATCAGTACCTTGCAAATCATCCTGATTATTTATTCAGCCGCATACCGGAACACGCATTTATAGATCCGGACAATTTGCTTATCTTGATTGAGCATATAAAATGTGCTGCATTCGAGATACCATTCAATTCTCGAGATTCTTATGGCAGGAATAACGAAGAAAGGTTGGGACAAATAATTAAAATCCTTTTAGAGAAGGGTATCTTATATAACTCGGGAACGAAATACTTTTGGATGTCAGATAAGTACCCTGCTGAACAGGTATCTTTAAGGAGTGCTTCCGCTGATAACTATATATTACTCTCAAAGGAAAATGGAATTACTAACACGATTGGTTACGTGGACCGGTATAGCGCTTATTGGCTGGTACATCCCGAAGCAATTTATTTGCATGACGCAAAATCATATATCGTCCAGGAACTGGACCTGGAAAACAGACTTGTAAATCTGAAACCTGTTTTTACTTCCTACTATACTGAACCGAGTAGAGAAAATGAAGTTCACTTGGTTGAGCTTTTAGAGAATTCGCTGATCAGGGGAGGCGAAAAGTTTTTCGGCGATTTATTAATCCGTTCTCAAGTAACTGGTTTCCGGAAAGTAAAGTGGGAATCTCACGAACATCTTGGTTACGGTGAAGTGAACCTTCCCGCTACAGAACTCCTTACTAAAGGATACTGGTTTTCACTGAATAATGAGACTCTTGCACTATTGAGACAGGAAAATTCGTGGACTGGCGATCCAAATGAATATGGTGCAGATTGGAATTCAATCCGGCATCAAGTTCGTGCCCGGGACAATTATACTTGCCAGGCTTGTGGGAAGAAAGAAACTGCCCGTGAACATGATGTACATCACATTAAACCGTTTCGAACCTTCCCGTCCCGTGATTTGGCGAATCGATTGGACAATCTGATTACCCTCTGCCAGAGTTGCCATCATCGCGCTGAAACAATGGTTAGAATCAGGACCGGGTTATCCGGTTTAGGTTTTGTTCTGCGTCATCTTGCACCATTCAGATTGATGTGTGATGTTCAGGATTTGGGAGTACACTCCGATCCAAAATCTAATCTTGCGGATGGTAAACCTGTTGTTGTCGTCTATGACCAAATTCCAGCAGGAATTGGTTTCAGCGCTCACCTATACGAAACTCACGATCAATTCCTTTCTCAGGCAATGGAACATATTCAAGATTGCAGATGCAGAAATGGTTGTCCATCATGTGTTGGCCCTACAGAAGAAAACATGATTGGCGGAAAAGTGGAGACACTTGCAATCCTGTCAAATCTTGTGAATAGTCATTAGAATTGAAAATTAATATGGGTTCTTTAAACGATAAGTT
Source organism: Anaerolineales bacterium (assembly GCA_046259385.1). GTDB lineage: Bacteria > Chloroflexota > Anaerolineae > Anaerolineales > UBA4823 > CAVWDI01. The sequence goes on along the minus strand of JBJYWI010000248.1, from coordinate 2,676 downwards.
GAGATTGCTGGGAATAGAATTGGGTGTGCAGAATATACAAAAACCAAGAGAAAAATATCCATATTCAATCGAAAAAGTTCTCAATGCCAAATTGGAACAGACCAAAATTGGTGATGTATATACTGTAGAATCGGAATATCCAATTGATTACCTTCATGGAAAAACAACGATAAATATCGATGTACCATTATCGGTGATTGCGGATTGGGTAGGAAACCCATCAGTCAATGAAATACGTTCCCAGGAACTTTCATTTATTGATGTGGAATCCACAGGTCTTTCAGGTGGTACAGGAACTTATGCGTTCCTTATTGGCGTGGGCAAATTTGAACAGGATAGGTATCGGATTGTTCAATATTTTATGAACGATCCGACCTACGAACCAGCTCAATTAGCGGCATTGGAACAATTTCTGGCTTCGGTTAAATCCATTGTCTCTTTCAATGGCAAGGCTTTTGATATCCCTTTATTAAATGCAAGATATACTTTCCACGGATGGAAATCGCCATTCAAAGATATGATTCATATCGATCTTCTCCATCTTGCAAGAAGATTATGGCGTGATCGAATCCCAAGCCGAACCCTTTCAAATCTTGAATTTGAAATATTGAGATCAGAACGGACTGAGGAAGACATTCCAGGCTGGATGGTTCCATCAATCTACTTCGAGTATCTTCAGGACCGTGACCCTCGACCATTAAAAAGGATTTTTTATCACAACGAGATCGATGTTTTATCATTGTCTGCATTGTTAAACCATATGGCAGGTTTACTGGTTGACCCTCTTTCACGTGGTCATCACCACGCCAGTGATTTGCTAGCAATTGGTAGATTATATGAGGACATTGGAAATAATGACGCTGCCGTAAGTCTTTATACCAGAGGTCTGGAGCATGATGACATAACCTCCCAGCGAATAAATAAAGAGATAATGATCAGGGCTTTATACCGACTATCAATGATTTATAAGCGCAGCGAAGAATTTTCAAAAGCAATTCGTGTATGGCAGAAAGCAGCTACAAATCAACACATCGAATCCTGTATTGAACTTGCGAAATATTTCGAACACAGAAATAAAGATTATGGCTCAGCAATTCATTGGACAAACCAGGCACTATCAATGATAGAAAAGGCTCTCGAGAATGACGATATGCCTTATGGTGTGACCAACTTGAATGTCAAGAAAACACATCATGAATTGCTCCACAGACTGCAGCGTGTTAAATCAAAACTTGAAGGAAAAATAACTGAAAGTAAATAGAACCTTTGAATCCTGCTATTCCGAATCGAAAATAGAAATCACAACAATTTTTTTGATAATTGAATATCCTACTGTCATCGATTGTTTCGGATTTTAATTCCCCCCAGATAGATAGCTAACAATGTCAATGCAACAACCATAATCGGTACCAGTATTAAGCTGACCCAGTAATTTGCATATTCAAGCAAACCAGCGCTGATTCCCGCGATTAATGCAATACCAAAGAGAATTATCAATACTTTTCGTTCGCTGAATCCGAATGCAATCAAACGATGTGAAGTGTGGTCTACCCCTCCCTGGAGGATGGATTTCCCTTCGATTGACCGGCTGATCGTAACAAATATAACGTCGATAATAGGGAGTAAAAATATTAAGATAGGTACCCCCAATACAGCGAAAAGGTTTGAAGCCTGAGGTTCACGAGCGATTGCCAGAACAGCCAGAGTTAAACCAAGGAAACTGCTTCCGCTGTTCCCCATAAAAATTGAGGCCGGCGGGAAATTGTAAATGAGAAAACCGAGCACACTACCGGCTAAAGCTATTGAGATATTCAGGAGGGATTGGTTGCCTGCATACCAGAAGAAGAAACTCAAAATCAATGACGAGATTAACGAAATACCTGCAGCTAACCCATCCATATTATCAATTAAATTTACCGAATTCGTAATTCCTACTATCCAAATATATGTCAACGCTATATTCAATACAAACGCGAGATATTCATTAGGAATTCTAGGTGTGAAAAATTTTGTTGTGTACCCAGCAGCGATAACGATTGTAGCGATCGCGAACTGCGAAATTAATTTAACGACAGGTGATATTGGATAAACATCATCCAGGAAGCCCAGTAAAAATGCTAGCGCAGACGCAAGTAAAATCCCCCAATGAGATTGGAGAATGCTTTTATCTAATAGGAAAGATAATACTACACAGATAAAAAAAGTGATAAAAATCCCTACACCTCCGAAAGTGGGTGTTGGTTTTTTGTGCCATCTATCCGAACGTGGTTCAACAAGCAAACCTTTTTTATAACAATACTGCCGGATAAAATTCATGGTTACGAGACTACATATTCCAGCACTGCCAAATAAGAATATTGTCATATATTATCTAATTTTGGTTTTTAATAATTGAAATCAATTCCCCCAATCTCTCTTTCTGATCTTCAGGTGCCATATTATGCGCATTTTGAGCATAAAAGAGCGCTGATCCTGTATCGCCCTGCTGGAGATATAGGTGAGCTAGAGTTTCAAGTATCCTCCAAGCATCTTCCCGGTTGGGATATATCTGTACTGCTTGCTCATAAGCCAGGATAGCCTGATCTAAATCACCTAATTGAATAAAAATCCCAGCAAGCGCAGCATAATAACCTGATTTCAAATGACGAGGATAATGCATATGATGATTTTTCAAAC
>JBJYWI010000247.1:0-15468 GCA_046259385.1 Anaerolineales bacterium | reverse complement strand
TCAATTACTTTAATGAACCCTATATCCTATCGAAGACAAAAAAACCTCCGACCGATCTGGAAATTTATCATTTTTTTAAAAGCTCAAATTCTCTGGGGATTGATATTTGTCTTATATCGCTGGCACACACAATAGCACAATTTGGGTATTCAATGCCTAAAGATATTTGGATTAATCTTGTGAATACAATCCAGATATTATTCGAATCCTGGTGGTTTAACCGAGATGAAAAAATCTCACCCAAACCACTAATCAATGGAGATAACTTGTTATCGGTACTTAAACTCAATCCTGGTCCAATAATTGGAGAGATACTTGAGGCTGTGAAGGAAGCTCAAGTTATTGGTGAAGTCTCAACTTCGGATGAGGCTTTGGATTTTGCTAGGTCTTGGCTTTTAGAAAATTAAGGATAAATTTCTTCCAGTACAGGCTGGTAAAAACACCTGCACCCTAGTTTGCCGGAACAGCCTTTAATCGGGAGTTTTGGAACAGAATCCTTGGAATAAGCACCTTCCTTCTCCAAACAAGTTGGGCAGCAATCATTTGCAACAGAAATTCTTACATACATAATCCTGGGGTTTTGCTGAATTTTTTCCAGAGCTACAGATGTAACCGACCATTTTGTCATATCAGCCGAACATCCAGGACATATATTTACTTCATCTTCAACCTGAGTATGGCACTTCGAACATATTTGCACAACATCCCTCCAGTAAATGTTTCAATTCTTGTTGGAAAAATTGATCAATCTAAAAGTTAGAAATAATTTTCCAAACGAAGGTAATTTTAATCGAATTGTTGGACAACAAAAAGGGAAGTTTGGAAATAAAAACTGTTCAGTAAGTAAAAAAAATAATAATTTATCCAAAATATATGGGGTGGCTGTCTTCTATTGCAACACCAATTGAAGTTATGTTATGTTATTATAATTTTATTGATTATTATTCTCGATAAGATTGCTTATAAAATAGAATATAAAATTTCATCCTTAAAATACGCAGAACATTGTTAGATGCAGAATAACCCACTTGGGCCTCAGGAATTAGAAATCGTGTATCAGATCAGCCGAATTGTATCTGATACGGAGAATATCGATTTTGCGCTCGAAAATATTATAAATCTGGCGCGTAAGGTCTTTATTTTCGACAATATTATCCTCTATTTACCAAACGATAATCTTCAACTTGAAGCTGTTCACCCGCGGGCAATAGGCAGAGGTCGCTCGAAGGGTGCTGATCTTGTTTGGGGAGAGCAAACTGCATACAAGGTCATGGAGACCAATAATATTGTGTCAGAGGTCGAAGATCTCTCGAAACAAATTGAAGACCGTACAGGTATTCGCCATTATCTTGGAATTCCACTTCATAAAAAAGAAGGTGAAACAAGAGGTGTCCTTATTTTTATCCGATTTGGAGGCCCACCTTATCTTATTGATCAGATTAGACTCGCAGAATACATCGCCGAAAATGTCACCCAGTTACTCGAACGTGAGAGAATGGTAAATGAGATTGCAGCTTTTAAAGCCGAAAAAAAATTGGAATATTTGCAGGATGAATTTGTCGCTTTGATTTCTCACGAAATACTTTCTCCTTTAGGTACTATTAAAGGGTACACAACCACACTCATGCGAGAAGAGATAAATCCGCAATTGAAAGAATACAATGAATTCCTAAATATTATAGATAATGAAGCCGATCGATTGATTGACCTAATAAAATTATTGCTTGATTCATCAAGATTACAAATTGGAACGCTTACCATGGATTTAAAGCCAGTAAAAATAAATTCAATTATTCATGAGGCAGTTGATAGAGCAAAAACAAGAGTAGAGAATATTGAAATTGAAGTTGTCCGATGCAAAAACACTGGTGAAATTCGTGCAGATGCGAATCGTTTAGCTCAAGTATTAGATAATGTGCTTGCAAACGCATCTAAATACGCTCCTGAATCCGCAATCACTGTTGAGTGTCATGAATCAGATAAATTTGCGCATATCGAGATTAAGGATAATGGGCCTGGTATTCCCAAGGATTCGCTCGAACTTGTGTTTAAACGATTTTATAGGGTGCCTTCACCGCAGGTAAACCACCTTCCTGGCGCCGGATTAGGATTATATATTTGTCGTCAGATTATTGAAGCCCATAATGGAAATATATCCGCTGATGCAGTTGCGGGTAAGGGAACAACAATTAAGATATCACTTCCAATTACAAATTCGATTCAGAGGGATGAATGACATCAACAATCCTTGTTGTAGATGATGAGGAACATTATCTACGCCTGATGGAATTTAATTTATCGACGGAAGGTTACCAGGTTATCAAAGCAAAGAATGGCGTGGAAGCCATAGATATCGTTGCTCAACAAAAACCCGATCTGGTTTTGCTTGATATTCGAATGCCAGTTCTTGACGGTTTCAGAACGTGCGAACGAATTCGGAGTTTTTCTAATATACCAATAATTATTGTAACTGCAATCGGACACGAAAAAGACCGCATTCGAGGGCTTGATTTGGGAGCAGACGACTACATCATAAAACCATTCTCCATCAATGAATTATTAGCAAGAGTTCGCTCCGTGCTGCGCCGTAACCAATTTAATGGAATTGCTTATTCCAATAGAATTTTTATTAATGGAAATTTAAAAATCGATTATTCCCGAGCTGAAGTATTTCGAGATGACCAGCCTATTTATCTTTCTGCCACTGAATACAGGCTTTTATTACAATTCGCCCGCAATGTTGGAAATGTATTATCTTCTGAACAACTGCTCAGCGATGTCTGGGGACCTGAATATAAGCATGACAAGGAAATCTTTTGGGTGAGCATCTCACGTCTCCGTCAAAAGCTGGAAATCGATCCAAAGAATCCAGAACACATCGTCACTCGACCTGGTTTTGGATATACAATGCCACTCCTAGAATAAAAGCATGATAAACTGAGTAAATACCCTGTTTCCCCCTCGATCAAATGAAAATCAGGACTGCCACTACTCGAGATGCAAATAAACTGGCAAATCTCATCCACTTTGAAGTTTATGTACACCGACATCTTGATTGGCGGCAGCCATTAGATTGGATTGGAAAAAATCCGTTTCTTGTCCTCGAAAAGAATGGCGAAATCATTGCAGCCCTTGTCTGCCCTCCAGATCCGCCATCGGTATCTTGGGTGCGTTTGTTTGCAATGACATCATCCCAGGAAAGGATGCCTATATGGGAATTGCTCTGGAATGAGGCCATAAATCAATTGAGGGATAATGCAGGCGTTAAATGGCTGGCAGCTATGCCTTTGCATAGCTGGATGCAGTCATTATTGATACATTCAGGTTTTATTAATAAATACAACGTATTGATGTTGAGTTGGGAAAATCGAGGGATATCTGCGGAAAAATTGAAATCACCAGTTAATATCCGACCTATGCGGCATGATGACATAACTGCTATAAGAAAAATTGACAAATTGGCTTTTGAACCTGTTTGGCAAAATTCAATTGATATACTGACTCTTGCCTATCAACAATCATCAGTGTCAACAGTGATAAAAATCAATCAGGAAATTGTTGGTTACCAGATAAGCACTTCCACTGCAATAGGAGCCCATCTGGCTCGCCTCGCAATCCATCCTGATTTTCAAGGTGCTGGGCTCGGTTACACTCTATTGAGAGATTTACTTAACCGTTTTGCTGATAATAGGGTAAATAGGGTGACAGTAAATACGCAAAAGGATAACATCCATGCAATGTCGCTATATTCGAAAGCTGGTTTTAGCCCTACTGGTGAAGAGTATCCCTTTTATCAGTTTTGTTTATAATGTCTATTCTTTACAAATTCAATCCAATATGGGAAAATTTCACAATTACAACATATAACATTAAAGTCCATGGTTAAAAAAGATAGAAAACAGAAAACCAGTAAACGCAAATTATTAAAACAAGAACGACTAAAACGCGAAAAACAAAAAAGGCTGTTGACGCTTGTATCTATCGTCGGTATCGCTCTAGTTCTGATTGGTTTTGTTATTATTCCCACTGTACATACTTCCCTTAATCCAATTGGAGATTATGTTCAAATCACTCCAGAATCAATCCCGTTAGCAGAAGGTACTGCTATTGGTGATCCAAACTCAGCCATAAAAATTGAAGTATTTGAAGATTTTAAATGCAGCGCATGCAGAAACTACACAGAAAGGATTGAACCTTTAGTCATCAGCAATCATGCCTCAAAGGGAGAAATCTATTACGTGATCTATAATTATCCATTCCTTGATGATGAATCTCCAACAAAAGATTCGGACCGAGCTGCAACTGCAAGCCAGTGCGCCGCAGAACAAAATAGATTCTGGGATTTTCACAAAATGCTTTACGCAAATTTAAACTTTACTCCCAACGAGTTTTCAGAGGAACGTATGCTTGCTTTTGCTGATGCACTCAACCTGAATATGGAAAAGTTTACAGAGTGTTTTGAGAATAATGCAGTTCAAGCAATAATTGACGAAAACTTGAATAAAGGGCCTGAAATGGGCGTTACAGGAACTCCAAGCATATATATCAATGGAGTGAATATTAAACCAGGTTTCGTCCCGACTTATGAGGAAATAAAGGCTGCAATTGAAGCTGATCTAAACGAGACAGGAGGCTAACATCCCATCAAAATCAGCTTTTTTCTGAGTGTATTTAATACAATTTAATCTTTCGTAAGATTGATATCAAATTTTCTTCAAGCAGCATTCTCAATAATTTCGAACATAAAACACAAGGAGGATAAACGGTTTAGGTAACGCAGTACCTCCCTATTAGATATTTTTTCTTCATGAACGAGGCGAGCTACTAACCGTTCAGCTCTCCGAATTACCGTACGGCTGAGTGAAAAATATGCGCCCGAAACCGTATCTCCCGGCAGAATAAATCCATTTGGAAGAGAGACTTGCTCGCTCAATTCATCAATTCGTTCTTCTATCCAGATTACCTTATCATGGTCGATAACTCGAAACCTTTCAGCATTATCTTCCGTTGCGGATACTTCAGCCATGATGTGATATAAATCTTTTTGAATCTCACGCACCCAAAAAGAGATCTGATTGGATTTACAGGTCGACCGGGCAATCCCCAGGACAGCTGAGGCTTCATCCAATGTACCAACGGTTTCCGTACGCAAATTATATTTGGGAACTCTGCCTTCACCTAATAATCCGGTATAGCCATCATCTCCATTTCGTGTATATAATTTCTTCATAATCGGATTATACTGAACATATCAGTCTATTGTTTGTTATTCAATTTAGATTATTATATAGAATATTCTCACTCAAAAACCGCCCAGAAAGTCAGTCCAAGGAGTAAATCTCATGCAGATCCATTGTTACAATTGCCATAAGCCTTTTTCATTGAGCCGTGAGACCATATACGCAGCGCTGGAAGAGATTGAGGAAGAACAATTAAGCCATTTTGATGTACCCTGCCCGCATTGTCGCCGAGTAAATCGTGTCTCACCAAAGGATTTGAGAAGGGCAGCTCCTGAATGGAGAAAAACAGAATAAGCCAGCAAATAGTTTATCCCTGCAAATAAATCCACTTTAAAATTCTAATTACTTAAATACCTTACAGCATTTCGGTTTCTGCTTTAGATTCTAATTTTTTAGGGTTATTTCGATTAAACAAATAATTTAATTCGCAAATTCTGTCAATTAACTTCTTGTTTTCCAGATGATCACTGACCCGCCATCTCCAATTTCCACTAGGATTCCCGGGATAATTCATTCTCGCTTCATTTCCCAAACCCAAGAAGTCCTGCATTGGAGCGATGGAATAAACTGCAACGGAGCTCCAACAGGCGCGTATCATATCCCAAGAGATTTCACTGCCATCGCAATTGAGATATTGGCAGCAAAATTTTTTCGTGCTCTCGCCTACCCTTTGAAACCAGCCCTCAGCAGTGTCATTATCATGTGTTCCTGTATAAACCACACAATTCCGAATGTAATTGTGTGGTAAGAAAGGATCCGTAGGACCACCTTCAAATGCAAATTGAAGGATTTTCATCCCTGGTAAACCATAAAGATCTCTGAGGTATTCCACATCAGGTGTAATGACCCCTAGATCCTCTGCGATAATCGGCAATCCACCTAATTTTTCTCGTATTTTGTTAAAAAAATCAGGACCAGGTGCTTTAACCCAACGACCTTTTTCCGCTGTTTTCGCCTTACCAGGTATTTCCCAGTATCCTGCAAAACCACGGAAGTGATCCAGCCTGATAAAATCCACAAGATCCAGGACAATCTTCAAGCGCGAAATCCACCACTGATAGCCTGTCTTTTTGTGTTTTTCCCAGTTGTATAGTGGATTTCCCCATAGCTGACCTGTTGGAGAAAAGTAATCAGGAGGAACCCCAGCCACAAATGTTGGGTCTCCAGTTTCATCAAGAAAAAACAGTTCGGGATTAACCCATACATCAACACTGTCATGGGATACGAATATAGGAGCATCCCCAATTATTGTGATTCCTTTGCTGCGAGCATACTCTTTTAACCCTTTCCATTGTTTGAAGAATAGGAATTGTCTGTAAACCTGTCGTTGAAAAGCGAAATGTAATTTTTCTCGAGCAGATTTAAGAGCCTCGGGCGCCCGGTTTCTTAATCCTTTTTCCCATTTTGTCCATTGAACCCCACCATGGGCTTCTTTAATTGCCATAAATAACGCAAAATCATCCAGCCATTCTTTTTGATAGGAAAAAAAATCATCGAATTCATTTCTAATTTTTTTCGGTGCTGAATGTTGAAATTGGTGGAAAGATCGATCAAGAATACCTGTCTTGAATGGAATTACCCTCCCATAATCCACTTCGTGATCGGGAAATTCGGGCAAATTTGCCAGGTCGTCTGAATGCAGTAAACCATCCTGCAGTAACATTTCAGGGCTGACAATATACGGATTACCCGCCTTAGAAGAAAAACACTGGTATGGAGAATCTCCAAATCCGGTCGGCCCGAGAGGTAATATTTGCCATAAAGCGCAATTTGAATCATAAAGAAAATCTAACCAGCGATAAGCAGCACTACCCATATCTCCGATACCGTAAGGCCCGGGTAAACTGGTAGGGTGTAAAAGAATTCCCGATGAACGGTTTCGTTCCATATTATTAAATCAACCGTTTTCTTTTCTCAAAACCAAATCCAGATACAACTGTAAATACATAGAGGCTGACAAGTCCCATGAAAAATCTTCCTTCATTCCACGCACAACCAGATTATTCCAAATTCGCTTATTTTTATAAATTCGAAGTGCATCCCCAATTCGTTTAGCAAAATCCACAGGATCTGAGTTTAAAAATAAAAATCCTGTGCTGTCTTCAACTGCTTCAAAATCCTTAATTGAGTCAACCAGTCCACCAGTTGAACGTGCGACTGGCACACAGCCGTAACGCATCGCAATCATTTGAGTTAACCCGCAAGGTTCGTACCTTGATGGAATTAAAATCATGTCAGCCCCTGAATAAACCCGATGGCTTAATTCTGGATCAAAACGGATTACTGCTCTGATAAGGTCTGAATTTTCTTTTTCCAGATTTCGAATCGCCCTCTCAATATTACTGTCGCCAGTACCTAAAATCATTAACTGCCATGAATAACCTGTAAGATTCTTTGTTTCATTCAAAATTCTCACCGTATCCGGAAGTAAATCCATTCCCTTTTGAAAATCCAATCTTGAGACCATAACTAAAAGCGGAATGTCTCTATCCTCATCCAGACCAAATTCCCGTTGAAGAGCCAATTTATTTATCAGACGATTTTTAAGTCGGTTCTCATCGTAATTCTGTATCAGAATTGGATCTTTTCTAGGATTCCAGATCCGATAATCAATTCCATTCAGAATACCAGAAATAACCTCAGATCGTGATCTTAAGAATTTATCCAAACCTGCTCCAAATTCCGGTGTTTGAATTTCTTTAGCATAGGTTGGTGAAACAGTCACAATATGATCTGCGCCAACAAGACCCATCGGAAGCGGCAAATCTCTTTTATCTTCGGGTAAAGCTGATTTTCCTAGTACGGAAATGCCGCATTTTGACAGTAAATCACCGGAGTTAGGTCCCATATACGGAAGATTGTGTACCGCCATTATCGTTCGCATATTCCGGATAATCCCGGTTCCGATGTTTTTCAAACTGAGTAAATAGACCGCAATCGCAGTGTGCCAATCGTTGGCGTGAAAAATATTTGGAGACCATCCCAGTATTTGAGGCAACCTTAATGACGCCAGAGAAAAGAATACATATTTTTCAAGATCAATTCGACTATCACTGCTATATACCGAGAATTCAGATGAAATTATTGGACTGGAAATAAAATATACAGGAAGTCCATCATGTTCATAGAAAAACACCTTCGTTTCTACATCTTCACCTTTGAACGGAACAGAAAATTCAGATATCAAATGGACGGGATATTGTTTTTCCCGAATAGCACCATGATAAGGAAGAGCCAATCGGATATCGACTGCCCCAAAAACTTTATTAGTTCCTACTGAATCCAAAACAGAAGCTGATTGAATTGCTGAAGGAAGAGAGCCTGCCACATCTCCCAGCCCACCCACCTTTACAAAAGGGTCCGCCTCTGCAGCAAGAAAAAAAATCTTCAAGGAATTTTCTTTCATACCATATGAGGTGAGAAATACATGTATTTCTCTTTACTCAAGTGCCTCAAGCAGCCGATCAATCTGAAAATCCGATTGCTTTTCTGCTTCAAATAGTTTCTCAAAGAAACTATAGCACCTGTTAATTCTAAATTTCAGACTCTCAGCTTTTTCCGGTTTAATACTTTCCTTTATCACTGTATCCCTTAATTCAGATGAAAAAATTTTAAGTACACCAATCAGATACAACCACCATATCAACATTTCAAATGATTCCTTGTTGAACCATAATTTTTCCCTGTAGCGGTTCACCTGGATAAAAGCATTTATATCCGGATTCTGAAGCCATCCTTTTACAATTGATTGGGCTCTACCGGAGCTAGATTCAAGCTGTAAAAACCACTCAGCATGACTTGTCAAAATTTTAATAAGAGCTAAATTTTGGGCTGCTGAATCGTGATCCAAACCCATGGCAAGAGAGTTGTCATAAATCAGTTTTCCCAATAACCATTCATCAATCCAAGATCTGCTCAGTTCGCTTGCGGAATATGTATCTTCATCATTTGGATAAATTATTTCTCCTAGATGATATGTGAATATCCAGGTAAAAATAATTGAATAAATTTCCCTTGACTGTTTTTGAATATCAATATCATTTTTCAGTCTTGTAATAAGATAAGTGTATGCTTGGGTTTCTGTTCCTGCTTTAATATCAAATATAATACTTAAAAACCGCTGGATAAGAAGTGCAATCTCAACTTCTGAAGTGATTTCAGTCATAATGCTGTCAGTATTCACCGAGCTGTTCAAATACCGCCCTGCTTCAGTAAGCATATTTCCTGATTTGGATTTAACCTCACCCAAAGCTTTTTCAAAAGTGTTAGAAATTGCAGTTTCATTATAATTAACATTCTCAATTAACCAACCAATAAATCCAGGATTTACCAGTTCGCGATAATTATTCCTGACAGGTTGCATAATTATTTCAACCAAGGCTTCATTTATATCAGGAACACCTCGCCCATTTAAATACGATTCAAGCTGGGCATAATGTTTTTTATCATTGTCCTCGACTTCATATATATCCGTAAAAACAAAACTTTCGAACGCTGCGATTTTTACAAACAATCCCTTATCAAACAAATCGCGATTTCTTCGAATATATTCCAAACCAGTGATTTGATCTTTTAGAACCGTAAAATAATCCAACCTTTCGCTTAACCCCAGACCTTCGCTGATATTTTTTCTCGTTAAAACCCTGGTTTCCCCCTCCCCCGATGTCTTCACCGAATATGCTGCTGAGGTTTTTATCCAACCGCTGGTATCCGCATATTTATTATGGTAGATCACTAATGCGCGTTTATCCCCATTTTGGTTGGAATACGCGAAAACATCTTCATTAACATGACCCTCAGACGTAAAAAAATCATACAAAAGAAAATTTTCCACTCCGGAAAAAATATAACGTTTGCGAAGTAGAGGAAATATTTCCCTTTCGTGCCTCGCTATTAAATCGCTATCTGGTTGTTCTTCCCAGTAAGCCCGTTTATATTCCATACCGTACTTTTCAGTAAAACCTTCCACTTGTCCATGTCCAAACATTGGCAGTCCCGGCATAGTCGCAAGCATGATGCAAATACCAAAATACTTGTCACCTTTACCAAATTGATCGACAGCAGTCCTCTCGTCAGGATTATTCATAAAATTTACATAGCGCTTTAAAATTTCAGGGTCAAATTCAAGCGTATTTTTTATCACCATCCTGTATTCCTGGTTTTTTTCATCCCTAAGCATGTTCATAAATGCGCTGTTATAAACCCTGTGCATACCAAGAGTCCGCACAAAATATCCTTCCATCAACCAGAAAGCCTCTGCCAATAGAAGAGTATCAGGTACTTCCTGCCTTACACGGTCAACGACCTGACGCCAGAACTCTTCCGGGAAAAGTTGGTTGAATTGATTGGAAGTGAGTCCAAATTCAGACCGGGATGGAATATCCCCGCCGCTTCCAGGCGGCGGGAACCATAAACGCTGGTAATGACGCTTAGTCAAAGTCATTGCAGCATCAAATCGTATTATTGGGAATAACCTCGCAACCTGCAAAATGGTCTGAATAACTGCCTCACGTAATTCTGGTAATAAATAATTCAATTGGGCTGTGTCATTCCAGGGCATCGAAGTGCCATCATTCCCATGGTATATATATTTCTCACTTCCTGTCCAGAAATCAACCCTTTTGAATACAACTGCTGCATCACTATTGTCGTAATAGTGGTCTTCAATATATATCCCCACTCTTTCATCTGAAGATAAGTTTGGTCCATTAAACGAATAAGAAGGAAACGGGCTGTGATCAAGGGAAACAAACCAGTCCGGATTTTGAATCACCCATTCCGAATCTATGCCCATGTGATTTGGGACCATATCAGACGCCAGCCGGATACCAAAATCCCATGCCCTCTTCTGTAAACTAGAATAAGCTTCAAATCCACCCAACTCATTTGCAATGTCATACTTGTAAAGAGAATACGCAGATGCAACAGCTTCCGGATTACCACGCATTTGCTTGATTTTCTGTGAAGCTTTGCTCCGTTCCCAGATACCAATTAACCATAATCCAGAAAATCCCCTTTCCGCCAGAGTATTCAATTCTTCATCCGGAATTTGATCCAACCTTTCGATCTTTTTATCGTAAAACCTCGATAACTGGTCCAACCATACATAAATATTTTTAGCAATTAATACAAGATTTGGCATCCAATCACTATCTGGACTGAATGCTTCCCAATCAAGCCCTAATCCAGTGAAATCGTATACCTCTGATATTCCAGTTCCTCCCATTCCAAAAAAAGCTTTTTCTTCTTCGCTAATTAGATCGATGCTGCGCAACAACCGCAATAAATATTTGCCAAGCAAATAACCCCAGCGAGTTCTTATATATTCAAGCTGGCCATTCAATGAATTTGGAACTTCTATTGAAGGGCTTCTAAGCATTTCGATAAGATTTTGATTTTCTGGACCAAATCTGGGTTGGCTTTCGAAAAATCCAATAAGACTGGAGATTACTTCCAAATAAGGGCTTTTTTTACGAATACCCTGATCATCGAATAATTCCTGGAATTGTCTGAAAGCTGGATTTTCATTTGAAAGCCATAATAAAATTAATTCTTCCAGTAACAATTCCCGGTTCGAGACAACCTCACCTGATTCCCGGATGGAATTTCCTTCGAGATAGTTATCAAGATCAACTTCCTGTTTGTATAGCGCTAATGGAGGAAATTCTTCAGCAAAATAACGCAGGACCTGATCGATATCCTCTTCACCAAAGTGTTCGATCAAATAATATAAAGCATCCTTCATTATTCCTGATTTTTTTTGTTCTCGATATAAATCAACTACATAGTGAAATATTTCGTCTATAAGACCCATCGCGTTTATTTGCCCGGCCTTGATCGTTTTCTCCGGGTAGGCAATCAGATCGCGACGATCATTCATCTTTTTTGCGAACACCCGAGCTGCATGAAAATCCGCAAAAATTACATTTCCGTTGTATGAATATATTCCTTTATCGAATTGATAGAATAATCTGGCACGACGGGAAATGTGGAATTCCAATAAAAATTTAAAACGATAATTCATATTTTCTCCAATTTTTCGAAGTTAATCCCAATCAAGGCTCATCATATCAAACTTAACTTAATGAATAAATTCAAAATCGGTCGGAGGAGAAGGAATTTCATCCACAATTAATATGTCCCCTTGTAATGAACTCAGAATTAATGAAAAATTTACTCCATTTTCTTTGAGGATCAGGAAAGCCTCATCATCCACCCACTTCAAATTATATATCCCAAAAGGATCACCCATCAACGGTTCGATCTGGTTCCCATTTTTTACAATTTTTGTTTCCCAATTTTCACCCTGTTTAAAAACAAAAAAGTTTGAATCGGGACTCCAAGCTAATAGTTGAACGAATTTACCTTTCTGCACCAATTGCTCAGCCGTGCCATCCTTACTTGCGATAACCAATTCAGTCATATTCTCTGAAGGATTCCCGGTTTCCCGAAGAAAAACAATTTTGTTTAAATCAGGGGAAAATACTACTTCAGAATCGATATATGGTTGTGCTATAACACTACCAATTTGGATAGCCTTCAGATCAGTTGCAGGTATTTCCCAGAGAGTCGTGGGATTACGTGGATCCGCCAGAGGATCTGGTGGAGGAATTGCAACATAAAGAGTTTTAGTATTAGGAGACCAGATTGGATCTGCATAATACTTCTGTTCACTGTAGGAAATTACCTGATCGTAGGTCAAAACACTATTTCTTTTTGCACCATCAGCGGTAATGATGCTTACCTCATCGGGTGTCGATACAGCTATGAGACTGCCATCCGGGGAATAACGATAGTTACCACCTTGGAATGGAAGAATGATTGTCCGCCTTTCCAAAGAATCAATATCTACCCAATTCAGGTCATCGAGCCGGATAAAACTAGAATCCTGAAAAACTTGCCTGGTATTGAATGCAATTTTTCTTGTTCCGGGAATCCAGCTAAATTGATAAGGATTGATTGCTACAGAATTTGGGTCCCTTGCGCCTGATCCCAATTCATCCAATTCAAATACACCCAGAATACGTCGCTCATTCTGACCATTTAAATCAATGACCCACAATTCTCCATGATAATCATCCACTTGTTGTACATATGCTACGAGTTGATCATCAGAACCAATCTGGATTTGTTGAACAGCACCCGATTGAGTTAATTGGCGGTTACCCTTGTCCTTTGACCATAACCATATATTCTTCTCCTTGATATACACAATTTGCAATTCTGCTAATAAATTGTCAAATCCTGATCGTCTTGGTTGGCTTGTAATCTTGCTGTTAAAATCTGTAGTAATTGTCACAGATTTATCAACTTCATTCTTCGGTAGAACCTGTCCAGTTATATTGATCGATTGATCATTTGGTTCTGAAGTGGACTCAATTATCCCACCAGTTTTTTCTTTGCATGCAAAAAAAACGGATAGGAGCAGAAACGTAATAATAAATCCAATTACTTTATTTATATTCATTGTCCTTGGATTCAGTTTTGTTTTGGTTTTACTGGATTCACGCCAACTGATTCGATGCATCAGTCTGTAAATCGATTTTTCTTAACACGTATTAATTCTAACATCTGCGCAAATTGATGAATTTTTTGGCTGGGATTGAACATTTAAATAAGTATCTAACCTTGCAGGTAAAACAACAATATACTTTAATAACTGATTATTTCACAGAAATAAACGTTATTTATTTAGGAATAATGCTTTCTGGTATAATTTCTTAAGGTTTTTCTGATACTCTCAACCGATATAACGCCGGGCTCCTCCCGGTGTTATTTTGTGTAATCCCGATGAGGGAGGTCAAAATTAATGGAAAAGAAGGATTATCTTGAACTATACCATCAGATGGTGTTGATTAGAATAGTGGAAGAACAAGCCGCACAGCTTTACCAGCAGGGCAAAATCGGGGGTTTTCTTCACCTTTATATTGGACAGGAAGCGGTAAGCACCGGAATAATCTCAGCTCGTGAACCACATGATCGGGTGATTACCGCATATCGTGACCATGGAGTCGCAATCAACTGTGGGTTGTCAGCGGATGTCGTGCTGGCTGAATTGCTTGGTAAAGAAACTGGGTGTTCAAAAGGTAAAGGCGGCTCAATGCATATGGCTGATGTCCAGAAAAATTTTTTTGGGGGGCATGCAATCGTTGGGGCGCATCTCCCCATCGCAGCAGGCTTGGCATTAGGCGACCAGTATCAGGAAAATGACGGAATCACAATCTGCATGTTCGGTGATGGTGCAACGAATATAGGCTATTTTCATGAAGCAATAAATTTATCAAAAGTATGGAACTTACCTGTTCTATGGGTTTGTGAAAACAATAAGTATGGGATGGGCACCGCGGTGGATCGAGCGTCAGCGGTATCTGAAATTCGCCAGAAAGCTGTGGGATATGAAATACCAAATGAACGCGTCGATGGTATGGATGTCCTTTTAGTAAGGGAAACTGCACAAAAAATTATGAAAAAAATCCGCAGCGGTGAAGGTCCGTATTTTCTTGAAGCAGTGACATATCGTTACCGAGGGCATTCAATGGGCGATCCAGAACGCTACCGCAAGACTGATGAAGTCAAGAAATGGCAAGAAAACGATCCGATTGGTGTACTCAGGATAAATATGACTTCGCAGAATATATCAACAGAAAAAGAACTTGATGATATAGATGATCAAGTTCAAACTGAAGTGCAATCAGCAGTTGAATTTGCAGAAAACAGCCCCGCCCCAGCACTTAATCAACTCTACACAGATGTTTATGTTGCCGGATATCCGGACTGACCACACTACACAATTATAAAATCATTAATAAGACTTTTGTAAGGAATGACCGAATGGCAAGAATAACAATGCGAGAAGCGATCTCCCAGGCTATCTGGGAGGAAATGGAACGCGATCCAAATATTTTTATTATGGGAGAAGAAGTCGGTGTATGGGGGGGCACCTACGCGGTCACAAAGGGTTTCTACGATCATTTTGGACCTAGGCGTGTAAGAGATACCCCTATCGCTGAAGCAGTTATCGTTGGTTCAGCTATTGGTGCTGCACTGACCGGGTTGCGTCCTATTGCTGAATTGATGACAATCAACTTCGCCTTCTCGGCAATGGAACATATCGTAAATGAAGCGGCAAAGCTTCGATACATGTTTGGTGGTCAATTCACTCAGCCTGTAGTTCTTCGAACTGTAAGTGGAGGTGGCCGCCAGTTAGGCGCTACGCATTCACAGACAC
>JBJYWI010000246.1:0-1767 GCA_046259385.1 Anaerolineales bacterium | reverse complement strand
AAGGACAGTTTACACTTTCGGAGGAAGCTGTGCCTGGCTATTACACCATCAATTCTCCACACGGTTCGGTTATTTTCCAGGTATCTGAATATCGCAAGCCAGAGATCGATATACAAATTGCTGCCAGTCCGAATCCAGCCGTTTCTGGGCAGACGATCACTGCTCAGGTTGAGGCCCGTTATTTCTTCGGGACTCCCGCTGGAGATGTGCCCCTTACCTGGACGGTTCATGCTATCCCGGAATATTTTCCCCTACCTGGGTTTTCGACAGGAACAATTGATTATGGCTGGTCATATCCTGCCTATGCGGGAATGTACAACCCATACGGAAAATTCATATCTTCTGGTGATGGGCGCACAGGTTCGAACGGATTGTTGGCCATAGAAATCCCCACAACTTTAGGTGAACCTGCCCAACGTTACATGATCGAAGTCACCTTACAGGATGAGAGTGGATTCCCTGTCAGTAATCAAACGGAAGTCATCGTACATCCGGCTGAATTTTATATCGGCGTGCGTCCTGATGCTTGGATCGGTGTTGCTGGAGACGAGATCAGCTTTGAAATCAAAGTGGTAGATTGGGAAAGAACCACCGCAGGCAGCCAGGATTTAAACGCCCGTTTCAGAAAAGTAACCTGGGTTCGCTCTGAAAAAGATGAAATCTATGATTACCCAACCTATACACCGAGTTACACGCCAGTATCTAGTTCTGATTTTCATACAGATGCTGATGGGATTGCTCGCCTGGCCTTCACCCCTAATGAACCTGGGGCTTACGAACTTGAAATCCAAGGTGGAGAAGCAATCACGCAGATCACCATGTGGGTGGCAGGTGAGGGGCAGGTTGCCTGGCCTAACTTGCCAAACCAACAGCTGACGTTGACATCCGATCGTCAGTCCTATTTACCTGGTGATACGGCAAAAATTTTGATTCCCAATCCGTTCGGTGAAGGTGCTCAAGCACTGGTGACCATCGAACGGGGCGAGGTCCTCCGCCATCAAGTACTTGAAATTGAAAGCAATGGATATACCTTAAATTTGCCGTTGGAAAGTGAGGATGCCCCCAATATCTATCTTGTTGTGACTTTGATTGGGGCGGGTTCCCAAGGATATTTTGATTTTCGACAGGGTTTCTTAAATTTGGAAGTAGATCCGGTTGAGCAAACACTCCAGGTAAGTTTGACCCCACAGCCCCCGCAAGCTGGTCCGCAGGATGAAGTCAGCTTCACCGTACTCGTTACCGATGCGGATGGAAGGCCTGTTCAGGGTGAGTTTTCGCTGGCTATCATCGATAAAGCTGTTTTGTCGCTGGCAGACCCGTTTGAGGCTGGAATTGTGGATGCTTTTTACGGCACTCAACCACTGGGCGTGCGTACAGGGCTTTCCCTCGCTGCTTATGCCCATCGTTTTGTGGATATTCCAGGTGGTCTAGGGGGCGGTGGTGGCGGTGATGTTATGCCACCTTCCCTGCGGGAGTCGTTTCAGGATACGGCCTATTGGAATGCGGAGATTATTACGGATGCTGCCGGTCAAGCAGTCATTTCCTTGACGCTGCCCGATAACCTGACCACCTGGTTGGCAAGCACTCGTGGGTTAACCATCGATACGCGCGTGGGTGAGTCCAGCACAGAAATAATTGCTACCAAAGATTTGTTGATTCGACCCGTGACCCCTCGCTTCCTGGTGGCTGGTGATCATTTGCGCTTGACGGGGATTGTTCATAATAATACCGAAAATGACCTGACGGTAGATGTCAGACTGCAGGCTA
>JBJYWI010000245.1:0-17818 GCA_046259385.1 Anaerolineales bacterium | reverse complement strand
TTTTCGTGTATGGGATGTTTTCTTTTCTTCCGGTCTGGATCCTCTCCCGGCTGGTATCCTTGGTTCCGTCAAATCTAGAAAATCGTTTTCACTTCAGGGTATTTTCAGGTTTGGCTTGCCATCAATCGTCGCGTTCGCTATCATTCTTACCTTTCTTTTCTTAATTTTCCGGAGGCCGCTTTACGGTAACAGGTCTTCCATACCTAATAGCTCGACCCAAGCGCCGGATACTGTGAGTCTCACAAATACAATAAACTCACCGCTTCAAACCACCATTGTTCCGGCTGAGACTGATGATTTTATCCTGAGTTTATTGAAGGAAGAAACGCTGTCCACCACCCAGATTCCTGCAAACACACCTTCTCCGACCCCCTCACCCACTTTCACATCCACTTTTACCCCTGATTTCACTCCCGGTCCGGGACTCGAAACCCCTTTCGGACCTGACAGTGCTTATATCCTGCATGTTGTCGCTGAGGGTGAAAGTTATCCGAAATTAGCAGACATTTACAATACAGCAGTCGACGTGATTAAAGCCACCAATATTATTCCTGTTGACATAGGCTTGAGAACCGGAATGGTAATTGTTGTAATGCCTGATGTAAAAGAAGCTGATAACCTCACCCCATTTGTGACAAAACTGGTGGATAAATCTGTCTCAATCGAGGATATTGCTCGGGAATATCAAATAGATTTAGAAGAAATTATTTTTTACAACCAGGTCAATCCTGAAAAAACTCTCCCGGTTGGAAGGTATTTAATCATACCTGTTAAGCCGAATCGCCCATAAAAAAGCATTTCGCTAGGTATGGATACGTTTGTATTAATGGAGTATATTTACTAATAGTATTGGTTTTTTTTGTGAGTAATTACACAAAGAAATACTACACGAATGAAAATCGGAGCAGTTCTGGTTTTACTCTCTGTGTCTATAATCACAAGCGCCTGCATTTCTGCTGATGCACAGGCTCCGCTCAACACATCTACTCCCATAAGCACCCAGGTTATTACACCAACAACCACAAATCAATCGGAACTCAACCAGAGTTCAAATACCCCAACATTTACCCTTACAGCAATCCAGCCAACTTACACAGACATCCCAACCCAAACGCCGTTCGGTTTTCAACCATATCAAACTTTCAACCTGACATTAAATAATCCCTCCGGTTGGGATACCCACCTTTTTGTAGACAATGTATACGCAATAACAATACCTGCGGGTGAAACCTGGGTTTACAATGATTTGAAAGGTGGTGAGAGGACAATCCATTTTTGCCAGGTAAAGGATGTGCTCACTTGCGAGCCTCCCAAACTGGTATTTATCAATGGGGATTTGGAATGGGTGGTTGGGGAAGACCTGCCAAAATCAATTGTGATAAAAAGCGGTCTCGAAATAGGCAGCACTCTAGTCCCCTTTCCAGCTTTAATCCCTCCTGAAAATCACAAGATTAAAATAAATAATAGAACCCCCTGGGAGATTTATATCTACATCGAGCACCAGATAAGAATTAAGCCCACCGAAACGCCATCCATCTACGCAACTGAATCTCCTGAAAAAATGGAAGACACATATGTTCCTTTTCTGGTAATACCCCCAAATTCTCACCGAACTTACGACAGCCTGACAACCGGCACTTACACCTTTATACTCTGCACAACTATGACAATGAAAAATTGTTTTTTGGAGAAAACGATCAAATTGACAAGCGATACAGAATGGTACGTATATCCATAACCTGCAATGGATATTCAGAATTAACATCTCCCTCTCTTCACTAAGAGAGGGATTTTCATTTTAACTGCAGTGTGTTAATCTTAAGCAGTTGAACCTTCAAAAATCGAACAATTCAGGTTCTATTAAATGGTCGAGATTAAATCAGCAAAGCTGGAGGATGCCAGGGAGATTCTTGAACTGCAAAAACTGGCTTATACAGGCGAGGCTGCACTTTACAATGATTTTTCAATCCCTCCATTGCGGCAAACTCTTGAAGAGATACAGGCAGAGTTCGCGACGCACACATTATTAAAAGCGACAATCAATGACGTAATAATTGGTTCAGTACGCGCCAGAAATACCCGAAGTGGTTGTCAAATCGGCAGATTGATCGTTCATCCAGATCACCAGAATCAGGGTATCGGGACACTACTGATGGAAAGGATTGAAAACATTGTGCCTGCCTCACGTTACGAATTGTTCACCGGTCATAAGAGCAAGCGCAATCTCTACCTCTACAAGAAGCTCGGGTATTGCGAATTTCGAAGGGAAAAGGTGAGTGAAAAGCTCTCCCTTGTATTCCTGGAAAAGTTCACAAATCCCGATCAAGAATTCAATTCCGGCGTTGGGCGACGCTGATGTAATACAAAAGCTGAAGGATAGATGTGATCGCTGCGGCAAGGTATGTTAAGGCTGCAGCACGTAAGACAGCTTGAGAACCCTTACGGTCATTCTCGGTGACCATAAGACCAGCTTCATCAAGCAGCCTTAACCCTCGTCTGCTGGCATCCAGCTCTACCGGCAATGTCAGAAGTGAAAACAACACCATAATACCGAAAAATAAGATCCCCAGCCATAACAACCCGGTTAGGTTAAACCACAGACCAAACAGGATCGCGATGTAGGAAATGGTTGGGCTGAACTGCAAAGCAGGCAGCAGAAAACCGCGTGCCTTTATCAGCCCGGATCCGGTCTGGTACTGCTGGACGTGGCCCAGTTCATGAGCAGTGATTGCCATTGCTGAGACCGTTGATTTATTAAAGGTTGTATCGGACAAACGCACCACATTTGCTCCTGGATCAAAATGATCCGTCATCGTGCCGGATACATGGTCAAGGCGGACCGGTCTGAGTGAAGTCCTCTGGAACAGCGAATTTCCTACCTGCGTTCCAGTTGCACCTGTTGAATTTTTCACCTTGCTCCATTTTGCGTTCGTATTGCGCAGGTAAATCTGGACACCCAGAGATATCAACAACACCGGAATCAATACATACCAGAAATATACGGGATCAATAAACCACATAATTAACTCCTATAACCTTATTTTTCTTGTAAGATTATGCTGGGATTATCCCCAGTTAATAAGATACTCGTCCTTTGAGAACTGGTATTCCCTGTCTCTTCTGATCTGGACTGCAAAACCAAGAACAAGAAGGACCAGCCAGGCAAGTATCCAGATCCAGGATGAACTAAAGATCGGAGCCAGCAAGTTCCCAAGCCGGATTTGATCCAGAGTAACCTGTCCGAACAACAGCAGCCCGGAAATAACCAGCAGCACCGCTCCACCAACCGCAGCCAGAAATGTGATTACATATTTTTGAAGGTTGAGGATTAGCGACAGGATCGCGATCACGATTGCGCTCCCGATTGTGACAATCGTTGTCAGAAAGCCTGGGTCAAAACCCAGCGCGCTCATAACTCCCGAACCCAGCATCCCTCCAATAGCCGCGGCGATAATGGCAACACCGACCAGATAAAACATATATGAAAGGATCGCGCCAAATACGCCGATAATCACCCCGATTATAATGCCGCTGACTGTCCAGAAAAATCCATCACCCAGCAGCATCGTTGTCCCAGTCACCCCCAACCACAACCCGGCGAAAAAACCCCAGATGGGCAGCAGAACCAGGAACAGCCGGTAGCCCCACAAGAGTGCAGCAGCACCTAACAGGGCAGCAAGAATTACAATAAATATGGTTAGCAACATGATTTCAAGCTCCTTTAATCACAAATATCCTACATATTTCTTTAATAGACAATTCGATTAAACCTTCGATCTTACCGCGATCAGGCTTAAGGCTGTGAAGTAAATATGCATAAATTTATAAACTGGCTATACTAATGTGCCAGACTTTCCAAAACACCCAGGGCGATCAAACCGTTTATTATCGATTGGACTGCCAGAGCCGCAAGAAGCAAACCCAGAATCCTTTCAGCGGCATTCACGAGCTGGGGGTGGATAAATCGAAGCCCTGTAGCTACCAGACTTAAGATAACCAGATCAATAAGCATGACCACCAGCAGTACAGCAGCAATCAATAGCAATATATTTAAACTGTCCGAATTTGCAGCTGAGGCAGAGGTCAGCATCACAATTCCCATCGGGCTGGCTATTAATGGTACAGCCAGCGGGTAAACCGAGACGTGGGTGGGTTCAAAATCCGGATCCTCAAGATCTACATATTTGTTCCTGCCAGTACCAAGGATCAACCGGATGGCAAATACTAATAGGATCAGTCCCCCTGCGATAAACAGAGCTGCCAGAGAGAAATGGAACAATTCCATTAATATTTTTCCAGCCAGGATGAAAAGTAGACCAATCGTCCCGGCAAACAAAACAGCTCGAACCGCTATCTTAATCCTTTGTTTTGGATCGAATTCCTTGCACACTTCTGCAAACACCAGCGACACTTTAAGCGGTCCCATGGTTACAAATAATATCGTGAACACTTCAATCAAACCGCCCATAATCGTTTGAATCCTTACAAAACAGATTTGTTATAAACATAAAACATAAATTATATGATAATAAGATTTTAATACTACCCTAAAATCTTGATAAGATAAATACATTGAATTTTTTTCAAAAGGCGATATACTTTCTCTGATTTCGATTTTAAGAATACTTCTTTGAAATTTTAGACTTTGAAAAATTACAAGTTTTATGAAGGAGGCTGAGAAATGCTTCAACTCTTAATCATCATTTTAATCGGTGGAGTGATTGGTTATTTCCTTGGCAGGAGTAAATACGGGGATAATATCCAGGATACATTAGACCGCTCAAAGGCAACAATCACCGATACTTATAACAAAACTTTCCGGGGAGAAAAGGCACAACCGATCGATACCGAGGAAGATGAAGGTTAGAATCCAGAACAATTCGATTTATTGAAATCTAACAATAATTGATGAGAACCCTGTAAAAAGATTACGTCAAATGTCTCTTGTCCGCCGTTCAGGTTATGATACTATTTCTATGGTTCTATGCTCAACTCGAAATACAAAATAATATACTCAAACACGTACACAAAGGATTACAAGGAACCATGATATGCAGATAAACCTCCAAAAAAACGTAAATAAACAAATTCCACAGTTTCGGGTGCGTTCCAATTTGACCGCCGGGGAAAGTGTGGATGCATGTATGAATAATGTCGCTTACTGGCAGAAACAGTATGTGGATAAATGCAAGAAACAGGGTGTTATTGTTCGGCCGCCAAGTTATTCATAGAAACAAGCACACATTAAGAAAAACAAGAATTTGGTTTTTAAACAACAGGAGTTTACGTATGAGAATTAGAACTGCAGTAGTTGCAGGGATGACCTTCGAGCAATGTGATCAAATCCGAAATTACTGGAAGGGAATGGCACAAAGTGGTAGTTGTTATATCAATCCCCCACCGCTGCCATCCAGCGGCACAACCCCGCCTGCTTCCAGTCAACCTGCCTACCCAACCTCCGGCGGTGGATATGTCAGCGGGGTATACTATCCTGATAAAAGCGGAATTTGCTGATAAAATAAGGAATTACACATGAGAGTGACAACAAATATTCATGCTGGAAATTTTATCAATGATGCTAGCCAGACTGCAGATAAATTATACGATCAGGCTGTCAGATTTGTATCCAGCGCAAATCAACAAGCCGAGAGTATTAAGAACCAGGGAACTCAATTGAGCAGCCAGCTCTGGTCATCTGTTTCAGATTTATTTTCTACAGGCTGAAATTGATAAATCATTAAATAGATAGTTCAAGAAATTTACGAAAAAGATATATAAAAAATCGAATATAAGAGAGGTAAAAAATGAAAATCAGGACGAACTTAAAATCAGGCGATGCATGCTACTCTGTACAGAGTGGTGACAGCTTGAGTGCAATCTCACAGAAATTTTACGGCGACCAGAGCGCTGATAATGTAGCCAGAATTTACTACTCGAACCAAGCTACAATTGGTCCTAATCCAAACTTGATATCTCCCGGTCAGAAACTATACATTCCCAGCTAATATCTGATTAGAATACACGAAAAAAATACAAAAAATCCGTGCTCCAATTGTTGATGGGACCTTGTGGAGTTCGGATTTTTATTTTAAACAAAAATAGGCAGAAATTGATCTTTACTGCCTATTTTTTGATTTGTTCGTTTTATTTAGATCTTTATAGCGTTGGTTACACAATTCCAAGAATCGGCCAGACTTCTGGTTATTTTTTCCGCTTCAATGTTTGCATCCGAGACAAAATCAGTTATCTGATATAAAGCTTTATTCACTTCAGTTGAAGCCTCGGAAAGCAGACTGCCTGATTTTAAACCTGTCTTAACTTTCATATTTAATACTCAAAACAACTTAACAAGCACCGCTTTTGTCGGGGTAGTAGACCCCACCAACATAACCTCCACCGCTGGTTGGGGGTTGGGTCGGCAGTGTCGGAGGAGTTGTGCTGCTGCCGCAGACGCCGCTCTTATCAGGGTAATACACGCCGTTTACGTAACCACCGCCTTCACCAGCACGCAGACCTGAACGGACTTTCATCTGAGACATGTTTTTATGTGATGACATTGTTTATCTACTCCTTTAGTAAGGTAAGAATTCACCTTTAATTCTTTAATCTAAAATGATCATTATAAATATCGAAAGACAATATAAACTATAACATGCTGTCTATCTCGAGACAAGGTCATTTTGTCGGCTTAATGATTATATGTTCATTAAGACATTTGTCTGATTTCTGGTTTTTAGAGTTTTGTTTATCTCAGTCAAGTTATAATATCGGATCAAAGTTGTCGACAGTTTACGAATAAGAACCTGTTTTCATTTCGAAAACCACATTTTTTTAGTGTATTTTCTAATAAGGCAAAACAATTATGTTAGATCAATTTCTAAATACATTTACCATCATAGCTTGGGGTTTGTTTTTATTGGTTCTACTTTATGCTAGTTTACGTGGATTTCAGGAAGGCGGGCCAAGAGGAATCATTAATAATATATTTTCAGGCAGGATAATGGCGATCTTAATGATCGCACTGTCTGTTACCCTCCTCAGCGCAGCATTGATTTTTATAGAACCTCAGGAAGTCGGTGTGGTGGTGTCTCTTCTCAACCGGGATGGTTATAGAGAACAGCCCTTTCGGTCTGGTTTGCACTGGGTCGCTCCACTTATGGAGAGAGTATCGAACTACCCGATATACTGGCAAACCTACACCATGTCATCAGAACCGCTTGAAGGGGAAAAGGTCGGTGATGACTCAATCGCCGCCAGAACTTCTGACGGACAGGCTGTCTTTTTGGATGTGTCTGTTATTTACCGTATTGATTCCAATGAAGTTATTCGGATACATATAGATCTGCAGGACCGTTACGTTCAGGATTTCATCAGACCCGTTCTGCGGGGAATCGTCCGGACGGAAGTTTCCCAGTTTACCGCAGATGAAGTTAACAGTTCCAAACGCAAAAATCTCGAGCTGATTTTAGATGAAAAGATAAGAGCTGCTTTTGCTGATAAAGGATTCATTCTGGACCGTTTTCTTTTGAGAAATATCGGTTTTTCGGAAGAATACGCCACGGCTATTGAGGACAAACAGGTTGCAGAACAGCAAAAAATTCAACGGGAATTTGAGGCTGAACAGATCCGGAAATTGGCTGAAGGTCAGCGGGATAAGTATAAGTTGGAAGCTGCAGGAAGGGCAGATGCGACTATCCTGGAAGGTGAAGCGGAAGCAAAGGTTATTTTAATTAAGGCACAGGCTGAGGCTGATGCTTTAAAACTGATTAATGAAGCGATCAAACAAAACGAAAATCTGCTCACATACCGTTATATTGACAAACTCGGCCCCGGGGTACAGGTCATGTTGGTCCCGTCAGACAATCCTTTTCTTCTGCCTCTACCGGATATAACGGGCGGGATGAATTCCGGATCTCTGTCCGAACTCCCTGAAGACTTGGGGATAACTACCCCCATCACAGGCACCGAGATCCTTACGCCCACATTTGACATAGGAGTTACTCCCACACCAACTACTACCCCATAGCAAGGGATTAAATTCAGAATATCTTTAAATTTGGCGATTAATTCAAAAATTATTTAATCCAAAATAATTTGCCAATTAAAACAATGCTTCATTGGACTGTGCTATAATCCTTTTCGCTTTTCCAAATATTAACAAGATATGGAGGTGTAAAATGTTATCTCTGATCATACTTCTGGTGGCTGCAGGCGCCATTGGATATTACATCGCAACCCGTCGAATGAAAAAAGACGACGCTGAATAAGAGTATCTTCCAAGATTAATTTCTAAGGTTTCTATATGACCCTTCTTATTTTTATAATTGCCGCTGTACTGATCGGGTATTGGCTTTCTCGCAGCAAATACCAGCAATCGATTGACAATACAGCCTCCCAGATAGCAACATCATCTCAAAGCTGGACCGCCACTGTTGAGAACTGGTGGAAATCAAGCATCCTGAAACGAACTTCAACGGAACAGTTCACCAGCTGGGTTTCCGTTGATGGACAGGATTTATTGCCTGCAGAATTTAATACCTGGTATAACGATCTTTCTGAAAGTGAAAAGGAAGATTACTCTAACCAACTGCAGAAAAATTTCAATGAAAAAGGTCTAGAACTGAAAGACCTCGTTCAAGGGAAATTTCAAAACCAACCTGCGAGAATGCAGGTTTATGTTGAAGCGATAGTGGTTACCAGCCAGGAGTTTCGAAAGACGAGAGAGGTTGAAGAACCTAAAAGCATCAAAAAAGAGAATTCGAAACCAAAAACGGTTGAGAAGAAAACTGCAGAAAAACAAACCAGCCGGCGAAGAAAAGCAAACCCGGATGCATCCGAGGTCACCGCTTAATACTATTACCAGCCTGATTTGAGTAGGTTGGCAAGGAAAGCTTAGTATTACCAATCCGGGATAGGTAATCTATCCCGGTTTTTCATTCCAATCCAAAATATAATTGACCAGGCCGTGATATTGTTCTGCAGCCCGGCTTCTTGGCGCTAACTCAAATATCGTTTTTCCTTCAACTGCGCATTCCCTTAATATCGTAGCCCGGTGAATGGGATTCAGAACATATCTGTGAAAATTATCGCGCAAATCATTGAGTGTCGCCTTACTTTCTCTTGTTACTTCATCATAGAATGTTGGTAATACCCCCAGTATTTTCCCCTTCCAGTTAAATTCATCTTCGAGATTAACCAGCGTTTTAGCAATGCTGAACACACCGTCCGAAGCTAAATAGTCAACTGCACATGGTATCAATACACCATCGCTCGCCCACAATGCCTGCATCTGCAGTTCACCTACGCTTGGTGAAGTATCGATTACCATAAAATCAAACATTTTGAGGTATTCCGAGGAATTTAACCGCTGGTAGATATATGAAATTGGTGTTTTTTGTACACTTAGGACAGTTTGAGCAGTGCTGGTTTTACGGTCACCCAATATTACATGCAGATTTGCACGATCTGTTAATCGAGCGACTTCATCCAGAGGTTGTTCTGCAACAAGAAAATTAAACGCATCTGGAACCTGTTTTAATCCCAGTATTGTCGCACACTGTCCCTGCGGATCAAAATCAACCAGCAGAACGCGTTTTCCTTCCAAAACTAGGCCATGCGCCAGATGCACAGCAGTTGTTGTTTTGCCAACCCCGCCTTTTTGATTGGCGATCGTGATCTTAACAGTCATTCAAGAATTCCATTTCCAACTGAATAATTATTCTGATGATTGTAGCTTGTAATCAGGAGGCCATAATGTTGTTTCATCGAATTGAATATTTCCCAGGACTGCACCTGAAAGCGATGCGTTCTTGAAATCGGTTCCAACAAGGATGCCATCACTCATGTTCACCCCATCCAGGTTTGTCGGGAGAAATATTGTAAATGGTGGAAAATTCTCATTAATAAATGTTCCATACTGAGCGTTAACCTGAGAGGTCTCACTGAGGTTTGCTCCAGATACTCTTGAACCGGAGAATCTGGCATCTCGTAGTATTGCTCCCGTTAAATTAGCACCTCCAAGCTGAGTAAGCGGAAATTCCGCGCCAGTCAGATTAGCTTTTACCAAATAGGCGCCGTTGAGGTCAGCTCTCAATAGAGTGACTCCTGACATATCTGCAAATTCCAGGTTTGCCCCAAGAAGGCTGGCATTTTCAAGATTTGCGCCAAGCATTTTTGTTCCGGACAATAATGACCCGTGCATACTGGTTCCAGATAAATCGACCCCATTCAATTCCGCCCGGTTCAGTTTCGCTCCGTTCAAATTTGCTCCAGTTAATTTTGAGCCGCTTAAATCAGCACCGGTAAAATCAGTATTTACTAGTTTTGCATTTGAGAAATCCACAGCTGTTAATTGAACATTATTCGAGAAATCTACTCCCGTGAGATTTGCATTATAAAAAATAGCGCTGATTAAACCAGCTGAATCTACAATTGAGGAAGTAAGATTTGATTCGGTAAAATCTGCGCCGATTAACAAAGCTCCAGAAAAATTCGCTTCAATTAGAGAAGCTTTCGTAAACGTAGCCCCGCTCAAATCCGCCTCAGAAAAATTCGCTTGGTTCAAAGATGCACCGGAAAAATCAGTTCCCTTCAGGATTGCATTCGAGAAGTTTACTCTATCAAATGACCTGCCCCGGAAGTCAGCATCAGTGAAATTTTCACTTGCACATAATGGGGGACAGGCTAGCTGAGAATAAAAAAATTCGTACACCGCGAAAAAAATAAGCAATATTCCTGCCAGCAATACTAATGACAAGGTGCTTCCGTTGTCTTTGTCGACTTTATTTTGTGAACTCATGTTTGAATATTAAATCGGTTATTCAAGCAAATAATAACGACCTTAATTCTTCAATATTGCGGATGTTGGGATCTCAAACCCATCAGGCCAAATGGTGCTTTGATTGTATGTTGTCCCTTGAAGTTTTGCATTTACAAGAGTTGGTTTCAAACGAACTTCGTTTAATTCCAGAATTTCTGGATCGTAAAGCGCCTTTAACACATCGGTTTTTGACAGTTCCGCAATTAACTCATTTCCGGATAAATTCTGATAATAATCACTTTCCGCACCGGTTGGAAATTCCATATTTAATACAGCGCCTGATAGATCTGCTCCGCGTATATCCGCACCGCTGAGGTCTGCGCCAACCAGCATTGCTCCGTTCAGTTTAGCATTTGAGAGATCAGCCCCGGTGAGATTCGCACCAAGAAAAGTTGACCCGGATAAATTGGCACTGCCCAGTTCTGCCCCTTCAAGAGAGGTGAGATTCAACCAAGCTCCAACCATATTTACTCCGAGCATCTTTGCACCGCGTAAATTTGCGAAGCTTAATGCAGCGCCGCTCAGGTCTGAATATGCTCCACTTATCTCTGCACCGCTCAAATTCGATTCGTATAAGAATACCCCACTAAGGGCTAAACCATTTAATTGGCATCCTACCAGACTGGCTCTATTCATAGAGGTTCCACGCATATTTGTCTTTGTCAGATCAACCCGGTCTAAAACCGCACTTTGAAGATTTGCGCCTCTCAGGTCTGCTCCAGCCAGGATAGTATTTCTTAAAAACGTTCCGGATAAATCAGCTCCAACTAAGATTGAATCGCTTAGGTCGGATCCCTCCAAATCCACTTCAACAATGGATGCGCCGCTCAAATCCGAACCCCGTAAATCTGCATTCACCATGTCTGCTTTGTCCAGCCTGGCATTCATCATACGCGAATCACTGAAATCCATATTATTAAGGTCTTGGCGAGATAAATCTGAACTAACACAATCAGGTGGACAGCCTGCCGGTAAACGCGAACCGCACCCGCTTAACGCCTCCATCATAAATATTATGAGCACAGATACTAATATAGAATTTTTCATCAAGAGTGATAAAGAATACTAAAACTGGGAAATTGAATTTTGTTCAGACCTTGTTTTCTTTTTTCGCACCCACATGATTTGCCAGTGATCGCTTCATACGAATCGGATATTTGGTCAATTCCAGTGATCCGTGTAAATTCGCTAATGGCATCACCAATTCGTTTTCCTGAAACGATACCTGTTCTAACAATCATTTCAACAATCTTTTTAATTAATGGAGTTCTCGATAAATTTGATTTCCTTGAGAAAATCTCAAGAATTATATCAATAACTGAATATTCTTTTATGGATGGGCGATCACCATCAAGGCAGGAGCGCGTGAGAGAACTGTTTGTAGTGCACGTTTGAGATTTTTAGGGTCCAGGGCTCCAAAACTCTCATCCAGAATAATTAGATCGGCGTCCTGAAGGATTGTACGAGCGATATAAACGCGACTTCTCTCGCCATGAGAAAGCTGCCAACCGTTTTCGCCCATCATTTGTTGAAATCCTGAAGGCATTTTATTCAGCAGTTCATCCAATCCCAATTCACGGCAGATCTGTTCGGCCTGTTCTAAGTCCTCCTGCTTGGGCGGCCAATGCCTGCCCATCAATAAATTAAACGCAAAGGTCTCCGAAAAAATATGATTTTCTTGAAATTGCGGCGCCATAACGACACATTGACGCCACTCCTGGGATCCCATTACCTTGCGGTCTACCCCTTTTATAAGGAGAGTTCCAGAAACGGGTTCACGCAATCCAGTCAGGATTGCTGCAATTGTCGATTTACCGCTTCCTGATGGTCCTTCCAGCAGTATCCTATCCTCCTTGTAAATATCTATATTACAATCTCGCAGAACAGGTCTTAATTGAGGTGCATACTGGAAATTTAACTCCCGACCCACCAGTAGGAGTTCTTTATCTGATTGGGCTTTTTGCCCAATAAATTCTTCTCGGTCGTTCTCAAAAGAAAGAATGCTTTGGGAAATATAATCCATAGACGGTAATTCTAAAGGTCTTGCTGCGGCTTCAAATAGTGGTTGCACTTGATCCCAGGTGATAAATAAATTTAAGAGGTTCTGCGAACCTGTTATCAACTTATTCAGAGCTTGAACTCCCAGTATCACTCCTCCGAGACTTATGGCTAGTTCTAAAGAAGTGGCTTCACTGGTTATAAAAGGAAAAATGACTCCCAGCATGCCTAAGATCATCCAGCCGCGAGCGCTGAGTGAATTTAATTGAATACCTGCTCGATCCAATCTCTCCGACTGCTTCAGGTAGCTGTCAAGCGACAGATCTTCCTTTTCATGCCACCTTTCTGGAATTTCCTGAGCAAGACGGGTGCGGTGACCTACCATATTTTCAACAAGCTCATTTGTCATTTCCCGGTAGATTACAGTCCAGTCTTTTCCTATACGGTAGTACCGGTACAATAATCCAACAACCACAAACACCCAAAAGAATAGCAAAAGTGCATGCAAGCTGCCGCCGGCGCCCCTTGAAAGTACAGCTATTGCAAAACCGAGTTCGATGAACGAAAGCAGGGCTAAAAACCCTCCGTTTAATGCCAGCATCTCAACCGCTTCAGATTCCATCACTCTCCCCAGAAACTGACCACGTCCCTGGTGGCGAATCTCTTCAGGTTGTAACCGCAATGTACCATAAAGCAATCTCCGCTTGAATACAGTTCCCACTCTCAATGCGAGTTCATTTTGGGCATCACCTACAATTAAGGACACCGGTATAGCGGAAAACAACAAGATTATCCAAGCCAGCAACCAACCCCAATCGTAATTACCCTGGAAAATACCCCTGCCTATAACAATCCAAGCAGCAATATTGAGCAGGAGCTGGAAAAAATACAATCCAAACATCGTTATCAGTGGGCGAATAGCTCCAGCACTTCTTATCTGGTGCCAGAAGTTGAATCCTGGAGATTGACGCAACATCCAACCGCAGTCAATCTGAACTTGCGCTAACTGAGCTTGCAGGATTGCTCTGATGGATACTGCCCGTTTTTCAGGATCCACATCAGCTTCATCAAGTAATTGATTTATTTCATCAATTATTCCGACATCGTAAGGGTCGCATATTATTTTCCTGATTAATTCAATTTTCACTCTCTTCTTATTCAGGTCAGGAGTTAGAATCAGGACACTGTTTTTCCCTCCTTTTATTAGTGCAATCAAACCTGGCTGATCAATCTCCATATAACCCGGTAGACGTAATATTGCCGGAGCTGAGTTTCGAACCATTTTTTCAACTTCATCATAAAAGACATTAAATGGTTCCACCTCAACATTAAGGAAATCGGCGGCAGCTCTGATCCAATCTTCTAATTCGCTGGGAGATAATTTTTCATTTCTAAATTTAGGTTGCGGGAGTTCAATTGGATTTTGGGATAATTTTGATTCTCTGGCTAAATGCTCCAATAACTCTCCTAATCGAGTAAGCGGCCAGGCGATCGATTCTATCAGTGCTGTGGGTTTTTCCATTTATAAATTTTTTTCGATTTCTAATTTTGGGCGTTGACAAATTCATTGGCGACGACTCTTGGTCTAGAGATGGTCTCACCAGCAATTTTTAGAATTTCTTTTACCTGCTCAAGTGAGTCATGTAACTTGCTGCCAACTTTCAAATTTGTCTTTACTTTCATTATTACCCTCGGTCAATTGAATATTAAAACCAAAAAACTTTCGCGGTTAATTATAATGTGAATAGAAAATAGACTAAAAATTGCATTCTATTGGAATACCAATAATTTCGTAAATAAGACAAATGTCTGATATTTCAACAATCGGTTTCTTTGGTACTTTCGTTGTTTCGATTCATACTATAATACCCAGAATTGCGCAAATTTTGTGGATGATTAAAACCATAAATTTGTCAATATAGATTCCTGCATCCAAACCTGATCTTGGGTAGATTTATGTCAATGCCCTTTTCGCGATCAATACGCTCGCTTGAAATTGATAGTTATAAAGCATCTCGCGTTGGAATGATTCTCGCGGTTTTAATTACGCTTTCTATTCTCCTTTGGTTTTTCCTTGCAAAAATAACAATTTATGAATTCAGTTCTCAAATAGAATTTACTGGGAATGACCGGATTTTAGCGGTTTTTCCAGCGGAATCATTGAAAAAAATAAAAATCGGACAACCAGCGATAATCAATCTTGATCTCGGACCCGATCTTCCAAAAGCCAGCCTTTCCGCTTTTGTAATCGGTATTGACAAGGAACAAGAAACAGCTGAATTGATAATAATCTCAGAGAATTTGCACCAAATTCCATTAAGCGAAGACCTAACCGGTCAGGTTCAGGTCGAAGTTGAATATATCACCCCTGCTTCGCTTATCAGAAAAGCATCAGGCATGTATGTACAGAACTCACAGTACCCTCTCAGCCCTCAAAATCAACGCGAGGAAGGTGAATGAGTTCAACATTTAATAAGCCCGCCTTCAATAAGCAGAAGTTTCTAGCTCATGAGGTTGTTCAAACCTCCGCAATGGATTGCGGGCCAGCAGCCCTGAAATCTGTTCTCGAAGGCTTTGGTATCCCAGTTAGTTATGGGAGACTGCGCGAAGCCTGCCAAACAGATGTAGATGGCACATCGATTGATACGATTGAAGATATTGCCCTCTATCTTGGACTCCGCGCTGAACAAATAATGATCCCCACAGATCACTTACTTCTGAATGAATCAGAAGCTTTGCCAGCGATTGTTGTGATTCGGCTCCCCAGCGGTTTGACCCATTTCGTTGTGGTCTGGAATAAAGTGGGAAAATTTATACAGGTAATGGACCCTTCTACCGGCAGACGTTGGCCTACTCAAGAGGCTTTTCTAAAGGAACTGTACATTCATACTTATAGAGTATCAGCGCAGGAGTGGAGAGCGTGGGCTGGGACTGAAGGCTTTTTATCTCCGCTGCGCAGACGGTTGTTAAACTTGAATATCAGTGAAGACCAGGTGGATAACCTGATCTCATTTGGATTGAATGACAGCAATTGGCGAGGTTTGGGGACACTGGATGCTGCAACCCGGATGGTTACAGAGATCGTT
This sequence comes from Anaerolineales bacterium, assembly GCA_046259385.1. Taxonomy (GTDB): domain Bacteria; phylum Chloroflexota; class Anaerolineae; order Anaerolineales; family UBA4823; genus CAVWDI01. The sequence continues at coordinate 1,915 of JBJYWI010000245.1, read as the reverse complement.
AAATCGAAGGGGATCCCACCCGGGGAACAGGCAGGTCGGGTAATTGAACGCTTCTATAAAAAAAGTCTTTCTGAAACCCTTCCAAAAATCGAACCAACTTCGGGTTCGGTCATTGAAACATCCCAGAGACATGAAATTCTCCAGATACCGCCTGACTACTGGTCTGTGGTTCAAATTTCAACGCAAAATACTTCCGAACCAAAAGAAGAAGTAAAAACAAACAGCGAAATCTCAGATGGTGATTTAATTCTGCGCGGTGCAGTTCTGATCCGAATGATGGGGCTTAGAGAAGAAACCGAAAAAATCTCTGAGGCGATTGAGAAAACATTACCCCCGGATCTGGAAATTGCGTTGAAAGAACCTGCTTATAAACCAGAGAAGGAAATCTTCAAATTACTGAAAAAAGACGGCTTGCTTACACCGGCGATTCTGCTGGCAGCTGTACTGATGGCAACTCTGGCAGTGACATTGGAAGCCTTCCTTCTACAGGGAGTCGTACAAATAGGCGAAGGTCTGGGATTACTGGGTCAACGGATCTGGGCCGCTCTGATTTTATTGTTTTTTATAATCACTCCTTTAATCCTCGAATTCCCTATAAATTCAACTGTGTTGCGAATGGGGCGGCGGCTGGAAACGCGACTTAGGATACTATTTCTTGAAAAGATTCCTAAATTAGGGGACCGCTATTTTCACAGTCGGCCAACTTCAGATATGAGCCAGCGCGCTCACGACCTGCGTACCCTTCGTGCCCTACCAAATCTGGGATTCAACCTGTTGCGGACTGGGTTCCAATTGATTCTCACCATGATTGGTGTGATCTGGTTGGATCCAATCAGCGCGCCTTTAGCATTGATTGGGACGGTTTTTTTTATTGCGGTAACAATTGTTTCCAGGCCATTCGTCGATGAACAGGACCGCCGATTAAGAACACACATTGGAGCCTTGAGCCGCTTTTACCTGGATGCCCTGATTGGGCTTGTACCAATAAGGACGCATACAGCCGAACGTTCAATTCGCCGCCAGCATGAATTTCAGATGTTTGAATGGTTACGATCTGGTCGAAATTATTTCAATTTTTCGACTGGAATCCAATCTCTAGGCACAATTCTCTACACAATTTTTTCAATATTAATCGTTGTCAACTATATCATCCATGGGGGCAAATCAAACGAAATATTGCTGCTTTTTTACTGGACTTTATCTCTTCCGGCACTAGGGCAATCCTTAGCACTTCAATTTCAACAATATCCATTGCACCGCAATCGTGTTTTAAGGTTATTGGAGCCGCTCTCAGCACCGGATGAAGAACATATCTGGTTCACAAATCAAAACACGGAAGGCTCCAGCAAAATAGGTAGCGGAAAGGGTTACCCTGTTTCAATATCAATGGATAAGGTGTGGGTCCAAGCAGGCGGCAATATCATTCTAAAAGACATCCAATTAGAGATTAAGCCAGGTGAACATATCGCGATCGTAGGTCCTTCCGGCGCAGGTAAATCCAGCCTAGTAGGGCTGCTGCTGGGATGGCACAGACCGGCAAAAGGCACGATTAAAATTGATTCAAAGATTCTGGATGGAAGGAAAATACTGCACCTTCGCCGTGAAACTGCCTGGGTGGATCCTTCAATTCAGGTATGGAATCGCTCTTTATACGAAAACTTAATCTATGGTTCTGAAAATAAAGGCAAAAGTAACCTGGGTAATATCCTGCGATCTGCGGATTTATACCATACACTTGAATTACTTCCTGATGGTATGAACACAAAACTTGGCGAGAGTGGAGGTCTTGTATCTGGAGGAGAAGGTCAACGCGTCAGATTAGGGCGTGCCCTTTATAGAGAGAAAATCCTCCTGGTAATCCTGGTTGAACATTTCAGAGGTCTAGACAGAAAGCAGCGCGGTGAACTGCTCGAAC
>JBJYWI010000244.1:0-57224 GCA_046259385.1 Anaerolineales bacterium | reverse complement strand
CCGGTGAAGCTATAAACTGGACTGTAAAATTATTTCATTCTAAAGAATTTATTAACTTGAATAATCTCTTATATTTCTTTGCACTTTTAGGATTGATTCTTGTGGTGATTAATTTTTCTTCAGATTTCTTAAAGCAAATATATCCCAGGGAACAAATTAAGAGATCTTCACTTATTGCACCTAAACATCAAATGGATGTTTTAAGGGCTATGCGTGATTACGCGGATTATACAAATTGGATTGTAACTGATATGCCAATTTATGCTGCTCTATTGCGAAAACCCGTTCCACCAGATTTAGCTACATTTACTCTAAAGCGACTAGCAACCAAGGCGCTTACTGAGGAGGAAGTAATTTCTTCTGTCAAGGTATATAAACCCGAACAGGTGCTCCTAACACGCTTCAATCTTCCCAAACTTGAAATACAATTGATGAAGAATTATTCTTTAATTCTGGAGAAAAGGGATTATCGATTGTATGTTCGTAATGATATCTATGTTCCCAAATAAGTAAGCATGCAGATGAAAAAATTTCTATTTAGAGAAAATGCAAAAAATCTTTCACATTCGCCTTTCCATTCTTCATAAACCAGACAAGTATAGAAAAATTTTCTTGTTTGTCTTAGCAATCAGCATAATCGCGCCATTGATCTGGCTGCCGCGCCGCATGGATCTCAACCGGGCAGTGACAACCGATGAAATTAAGTGGTTGGAGCGATCGTTGAAATTTCTGATTTTTGCAAAACAGGGCGATTATCAAAGGACATTCAGGGCGCCTCACCCGGGGGTGACAGTGATGTGGTTGGGAAGCGGCGGTTTGCTGCAGGAGTATCAATCCCAAACTGACAGGATTGAAAAGCTGGGAGACAAACTGGAAACCAGAGAATTTTACCAGGGCATAATCGATAACCCGCTTGAGAACCTGGTCTCGGCCAGGATATTCATGAGCTATGCCCACCTGGTTGTGCTCCTGCTGGCTTTCTGGCTCTCCTGGCGCCTGATTGGCTGGCTGCCTTCCCTGCTCGCTTTCCTGCTGGTCGCATTCGACCCTTTTCACCTCGCCCTCTCGCGCATCCTCCATCTGGACGCCCTGCTCGCTGACCTCTACCTGCTGGCTGTCCTGGCGGTCATCTCTTTCCTCTTTCAGCGCCGGTTTTATGACCTGCTCATCGCCTCCTTCGCCGCAGGTCTGTGCTGGCTGACCAAATCGCCCGGTTTCTTCCTGCTCCCCACCGCTGCCCTTCTGTTCTTGATCGATTTCTGGTCCGCCTCCCGCCAGCAGACAGACGCCCCTCCCCCCAAAATGCTCTGGGATTACGCCTGGCGCTTCGCCCTCTGGGTTCTCCTTGCCGCCTCCGTTTTTGTGCTCCTCTGGCCTGCCATGTGGGTCAACCCGCTTGGCGTTTTGCTCGAAATCCTGGCCTCCGCATCCGGCTACGCCGCCGAAGGGCACAGCTCACCCATCTTTTTCAACGGCCAGATCTTCCCGACCGGCATTTCAGGCCCGCGCTTCTTCTACTTCTACCCGCTAACCTACCTGTGGCGCACCACCCCGGTCTCCCTGCTCGGCCTCCTGGCTGCCGCCTGGGCTTTCTTCTCCAAACAGAACCTCTTCTCTAAACCAGGCGTCCGCCGCACCTTTTTCAGCCTGTTGATCACAGTGCTCGTCTTCTGCCTGGCTATGAACCTGGGTTCCAAGAAATTCGACCGCTACCTGCTCCCGGTTTATGCGCCCCTCAATATCATCGCCGCCCTCGGCTGGACTGCACTCGCACTCTGGCTGAAGCAGAGACTGCCTGCCCTTTTCGCCAGGATCGTCCCGGCTGCCCTCCTTATGCTCCTTATTGTTTTCCAGGCTTGGTCTTCTCTGGGCATCTTCCCTTATCCCCTGGCTTACTACAACCCGCTGCTGGGCGGAGGCCGCAAAGCCCCGCAGGTGATGCAAATCGGCTGGGGTGAAGGACTCGACCAGGCTGCCATGTACCTGAACCAGAAAGACCAGGCAAAAAAACTGAATGTGTTCTCCTGGTATGAAAACGGACCCTTCTCCTTCTTCTTCGAAGGAAATTCTCAACATATCGGAACCGGTGCTTTCACATCCGAGGACTGGAAAACATTAGAGGAATCGGACTACCTTGTGATTTACATCCACCAATGGCAGCGCAACCTGCCGGCTGAACTGCTCGATTACATAAAATCCTGGCAACCCGAGCATTCTGTGTGGATTAACAATCTCGAGTATGTGAGGATTTATAAAATTCCGGATTGAAAGTTATCATGCTGCCAGGTGTGTTATGGGTTTCTTTAAAATAACTATAAAGATCTCCAAATATATCCTGTCCGGTTCAACGAATTCGGTTGATCAACCTACCTGCGTCTGCTTCTACCATGCGTCGTAATTATCCCAATTTCAGAAATAAAACAATGCATATTTTTGTCTTGATTCTTATCGCAGGGGCGATCTGGCTGCCGCGACGCATAGATCTCAACCGGTCTGTAATTGTCGATGAAAACAACTGGATTCAACGATCAGGCGGGTTTTTTAAGGCTCTGCGAAATGGGGATTTTGCAGAGACCTACCAGAGCGTTCATCCAGGTGTGACAGTGATGTGGTTGGGTACAGGCGGTATGCTAAATGCATACTCAACATACCGGAAAACGAACATAGATTTAGAAAAAAACAAATCCGTTGACTATTATTTCAGGCAGGTTTTAGAAAAGACGCCGCTTGAGAACCTGGTCTCGGCCAGGATATTCATGAGCTATGCCCACCTGGTTGTGCTCCTGCTGGCTTTCTGGCTCTCCTGGCGCCTGATTGGCTGGCTGCCTTCCCTGCTCGCTTTCCTGCTGGTCGCATTCGACCCTTTTCACCTCGCCCTCTCGCGCATCCTCCATCTGGACGCCCTGCTCGCTGACCTCTACCTGCTGGCTGTCCTGGCGGTCATCTCTTTCCTCTTTCAGCGCCGGTTTTATGACCTGCTCATCGCCTCCTTCGCCGCAGGTCTGTGCTGGCTGACCAAATCGCCCGGTTTCTTCCTGCTCCCCACCGCTGCCCTTCTGTTCTTGATCGATTTCTGGTCCGCCTCCCGCCAGCAGACAGACGCCCCTCCCCCCAAAATGCTCTGGGATTACGCCTGGCGCTTCGCCCTCTGGGTTCTCCTTGCCGCCTCCGTTTTTGTGCTCCTCTGGCCTGCCATGTGGGTCAACCCGCTTGGCGTTTTGCTCGAAATCCTGGCCTCCGCATCCGGCTACGCCGCCGAAGGGCACAGCTCACCCATCTTTTTCAACGGCCAGATCTTCCCGACCGGCATTTCAGGCCCGCGCTTCTTCTACTTCTACCCGCTAACCTACCTGTGGCGCACCACCCCGGTCTCCCTGCTCGGCCTCCTGGCTGCCGCCTGGGCTTTCTTCTCCAAACAGAACCTCTTCTCTAAACCAGGCGTCCGCCGCACCTTTTTCAGCCTGTTGATCACAGTGCTCGTCTTCTGCCTGGCTATGAACCTGGGTTCCAAGAAATTCGACCGCTACCTGCTCCCGGTTTATGCGCCCCTCAATATCATCGCCGCCCTCGGCTGGACTGCACTCGCACTCTGGCTGAAGCAGAGACTGCCTGCCCTTTTCGCCAGGATCGTCCCGGCTGCCCTCCTTATGCTCCTTATTGTTTTCCAGGCTTGGTCTTCTCTGGGCATCTTCCCTTATCCCCTGGCTTACTACAACCCGCTGCTGGGCGGAGGCCGCAAAGCCCCGCAGGTGATGCAAATCGGCTGGGGTGAAGGACTCGACCAGGCTGCCATGTACCTGAACCAGAAAGACCAGGCAAAAAAACTGAATGTGTTCTCCTGGTATGAAAACGGACCCTTCTCCTTCTTCTTCGAAGGAAATTCTCAACATATCGGAACCGGTGCTTTCACATCCGAGGACTGGAAAACATTAGAGGAATCGGACTACCTTGTGATTTACATCCACCAATGGCAGCGCAACCTGCCGGCTGAACTGCTCGATTACATAAAATCCTGGAACCCCGAGCATTCTGTATGGATTAACAACATCGAGTATGCCAGAATTTACAAACTGGACGAATAGTTTAAATTGGAATTGCTTCTTAAAACAAAATCAAAATTACGCGGGAATTTTCTATTGTATCCATAAAGGAGTCTTGTGAAATCAAGACCGTAAATAATTCGAGATTAGAGTATTTCCACGTATAATTTAATTATTCATAACTGTGGAGAATTAAAATGATCGCAAAACGGGCCCGGGATATTAACCCATTCATCGTAATGGAAGTGCTTGAAAGAGCTCACCAACTCGAAAGTGACGGTATTGAGATTATCCACCTGGAAGTTGGAGAGCCCGATTTTGATACGCCCGCACCTGTTAATGAAGCCTTATGTAAGGCTCTGGCTAAAGGATGCACCCATTACACACACAGCCTTGGCATCCCAAGACTTCGTGAAGGGATCTGCGAATATTACCTGGATAAGTACGGTGTGAAAGTAGATCCGGATCAAATCGTGGTAACGTCCGGAACCTCCCCTGCCATGCTTTTAATTTTTTCAGCCCTTCTGGAACGAGGCGACCAGGTGATTCTCTCCGACCCGCATTACGCCTGTTACCCGAACATCATCAAATATATTGACGGTGATCCGGTTTATGTCCCAGTTTACGAGCAGGATGGGTTCCAGTACCAGCCAGAGGATATTAAAAGCAGGATAACCAAGAAGACCAAAGCTATTCTAATCAACTCGCCGTCTAACCCGACCGGCAACCTGCTCTCAGAAACCCGTATGCAAGCGATTTCACAGCTTGGACCTTATGTGGTATCCGACGAGATTTACCACGGTCTGGTTTATGAAGGTAAGGAACACTCAATACTTGAAATTAGCGATCATGCATTCGTTATCAATGGTTTTTCAAAATTGTTCGCGATGACTGGCCTCAGGCTCGGATATCTCATCGCCCCAAAGGAATTTATCCGCCCAATCCAGAAGATGCAGCAGAACTTTTTCATATGCGCCAACTCTGCCGTTCAGGAAGCAGGCATCGCGGCATTACAAGAATCCAGCGAGGATGTATCGCTCATGAGAGAAATCTACAACCAGCGCCGCAAGTTCATCCTGAAAGGATTGCGCGAATTGGGGTTTGGCATTACAGTTGATCCAACCGGAGCGTTCTATGTGTTCGCAAATGCCAGGCACCTTTCAAACGATTCATACCAGCTCGCATTTGATATCCTTGAGAATGCCAGGGTAGGGGTCACTCCCGGGATTGACTTTGGGGCCAACGGCGAGGGATACCTGCGGTTTTCATATGCGAATTCACTGGAAAATATAGAAATTGGTTTGCAGCGCCTCAAGCGCTATCTGAATGAAAGAAATTGAATGCAAATTTTCAATTGTGGAGTATATCTTAAATTATTTCGCTTCTAAACAATATTGAAGATTTGTGTCCTTTAATGGTCATTCCATCGCTCACCACTCCCCGTTTAATTTTGCGTCCCTTTAAATTTAAGGACGCGTTACCCCTTCATCGGATACTGGTTGAACCTGGGGTGCTGCGCTATTTCCCAAATCCCAGCCCGCCTACAGTTAAGAAAGTCCGCAATCTGATCACTCAGCAAATCGATCACTGGACAACGCGTGGTTACGGATGGTGGGTAGTTGAGCAGCCAGAGCACAACGAATTGATGGGATGGTGCGGTCTTCAATACCTACCGGAAACCGGCGAGACTGAGATTGGCTATCTGCTTGGAAAAGCACACTGGGGAAAAGGATATGCAACCGAGGCAGCCAGTGCAACACTCAGGTTTGGCTTTGAAAATCTGGCTATTGAAAAAATCATCGCGGTTGTTCACCCGGAAAATACTGCCTCAACACGGGTTGTAGAGAAATTAGGATTCCGTGACCCGATCCGGACCAGCTATTTCGGGATGGATTGCCTGCGCTACCTGGCTGAAAGAAATACAATTACTGTCGGGAAGCAAAATTAAATTAGCCTATCTTTATATGATATACTCCAGAACCGCTTTCCAGCAACCGCGCAACCGGATAAATAATCGCTTCAGAATCGAGAAAAATTTTGAAAAGAATCAGTGTGTTTTGTGGTTCCAGTCCCGGCGCCTGCATTGAATATGCAGATGGTACCCGCAGGTTGGGGCAGGAAATAGCCCGGCGCAAGATTTGCCTTGTATACGGCGGCGGCAGCGTTGGATTGATGGGAGAGCTTGCCTTGTCCACACTTGCCGCGGGCGGCGATGTGATCGGAGTCATCCCGGAACCGCTGCGTAATCTCGAGATCGCACTAAATAACCTGACCGAATTGAGGGTTGTCGCCTCCATGCACGAGCGAAAAGCGGTGATGGAGAAAATCTCGGATGGTTTTATCGCTCTCCCGGGCGGGTACGGGACTTATGAGGAGATTTTTGAAGCATTGACCTGGGCTCAGCTTAATATACACACCAAGCCGTGTGGTTTTCTGAACATCAACGGATACTTTGATTTACTTTTCAAATTTCTCGACTATACTGCTCAAGAGAGGTTTATCGGCAGTGAGCACCGCCGGATGGTAATTATCGACGAAGACCCTGCCAGCTTACTGGATCAATTCATGGTCTACACCCCACCGAATTTAGACAAAGCAGCCTGGGCGAAGAAAGAGAGCAGGTTGCGCAGTGGCTGAACCTCCCTCAGATCCGCATCTCCTGGTCATCCAGCTCCAATTTGCCAGAAGCGAATTCAAACGCTGCCTTGAAGGCGTAAACCCTGAGGATGCAGTCAAACGCCTGCAACCAATGAATTGTATAAGCTGGATCATTGGCCATCTGGCTAACCAGGAACACCGCTACTGGGTCAAATCAGCCCAGGGGAAATGTATTGCCGAAGGTTTGAATGAACTTGTAGGTTTTGGACAGCCCCCAAGTATCCCCCCGTTAGAAGAAATGTGGGAGATCTGGCGTAAGGTTACACGAGCAGCTGACGTCTATATATTAAACCTGAAGCAGGATACATTAAAGGATTATCTGGTAAGAGACGGCGAACCTTCCCCAGAAAATATTGGCACAATGCTGCAGCGAAATATTTATCATTACTGGTTCCATACTGGCGAAGCGCATGCCATTCGACAGATGCTGGGCCATGAAAATCTGCCTCAATTTGTCGGTGACATGTCCGTCGCACAATACAGGTGAATATCAGAACATTATGATTAAAAGGTGCATAGAATGAAAGATACGTCCAGTACAAATGAAATTATGACAATCGGCGGGGGTTGCTTCTGGTGTCTTGAACCGCTGTTTGCAGATATTGTTGGTGTTGAGAAGGTGGAGGTTGGTTATTCAGGTGGGGAGACACAATTTCCATCTTATAAAGATGTATGCACTGGGACAACCGGCCATGCGGAAGTTGTTCAGATAACATACAACCCTGAAGTAATCTCTTTCAAAGATTTGTTAAGGATCTTCTTTACCTACCACGATCCCACCACTCTCAACCGCCAGGGGGCTGATGTTGGAACCCAGTACCGGTCAATCATCCTCTACCATAACGAACGCCAGAAAATAGAAGCAGAGCAAGTGATCGCAGAAATCGAAAAAGCCGGTTTATGGGAAAATCCAATTGTTACAGAGGCCGTACCCTTCAAGGAATTCTTCATCGCAGAGGACTACCACCAGGGTTACTTCGAAAAAAATCCCAATCAAATGTACTGCCAGGTGGTTATCTCACCGAAAGTAAATAAATTCCGAAAGCAGCATTCAAAAAAACTAAAGAGGATTTCCTGAGTTTCTCCGCGTTGGTTAAATTCCCAGGGGAGAATTGAATAGCTGGGAACATTACTATTAATTCCATCTCCCTGTCCCAGTACGGTATATAATTTACTGCCTATATAGCTTAAACACCGGGCATATAATCTACAAACAGAACATTGGGACAGGGTTATGAATTTTCGTCCAGCAAAAATTGAAGATCTTCCGGCGATAAAGGAACTGTGGAAAGAAATGATGGATTTCCACCGTGAGCGCGACGAGTATTTTTCCCGTTCACCAGAAGGTCACGAACGGTTCGGTGAATATGTGCGGAGGAACATCGAATCTCCCGAATGGCTGGTTATGGTCGCGATTGATGACGCGAAGGTGGTCGGTTTTTCAATGGGTACGATCGAATCTTACCCGCCTGTTTTCCAGCATGCCCACCATGGTTTTATCGCTGATATAGTTGTCAACGAATCTTTTCGCGGGCAGGGAATAGGCAGCCAGCTTTTCGACAGGATGATCCCATGGTTCAGGGAACAAAGTGTCACCCGTATTGAAATCGAAGTCGCCTCCGCCAATGAAGTTTCCCAGGCGTTCTGGAACAGGATGGGATTCAGAGAATACATGAAGAAAATGGTCCTGGAAATATGAATATTCGAAAAGGTATTGTATTTTGGGGAAGATTTTCGATCTAATTGCGTTTGACGCTGATGATACCCTCTGGCATAACGAGTGGATTTATCAAGAAGCCAAAAAAAAGCTGGTTAAACTGCTCTCCCCAAGCTACAAACCGGATGAAATTGAACATAAACTTAATGAAATTGAGGTAAACAACCTCGGGTGCTATGGTTACGGGATAAAAGGATTTGGGCTTTCCCTGATCGAAACAGCCGTGGAGGTCACAAAGGGAACTGTATCCGGAGCGGAAATCGGAAAGACAATCAGATTTATCAAGGAAATGCTTGAGGCGGAGGTGCAGTTGTTTGAAAACGCAAGAGAGACACTGGAGATTCTAGCGCCTACTTTTGATTTGATGCTAATTACAAAAGGCGAGTCTATTGAACAAAACCCGAAAATTCGACGCTCAGGCCTGGCCGAATACTTCCGCTATATCGAAATCGTCAGTGAAAAAAACAGTCAAACCTATCTGAACATCCTGAGAAGGTTGAACCTCCAGCCTGAACGCTTTTTGATGGTCGGCAACTCCATGAGATCTGACATTGTCCCAGTTTTGGAAATTGGGGGACAGGCGGTCCATGTGCCCTATGAAGACACTTGGTTCCATGAAAATCAGTTTGAATCGGAGTGGGAATTAGGTTCATATCATGAGATAGAAGACCTGTCCAACCTGCCCAGTTTAATATCGGACCTCAGCATCTGAAATTGATCAATGCACTTTTAATCAATAAGGCAAATCTTCAATCAAAATACAACCACTAACCTGTTTGTTTAAGAATTATTATTTGAAACAATTTTACAGACCACCCGTATCGCTTTATACTATCTAACTAATATTCTTGGGAAAGCTGTTTCAGCCGGAGGTTATGGGTATGAACATCGTTAAAGCTATGACATTTTTATTTAAAGATCGGGAATGGGCTTCGAAAACTTTGGTCGCAGTCATCGTCTCTTATATCCCAATTTTAAACTTGGCATGGATTGGATATTTAAGCGAAATTACTTTGAACGTCTCTCACCAGAATACGGACCCGCTACCTGAATGGAGCGATTTAGGATCCAAATTCCTGAGCGGCTTAAAATTTTTTGCAGCTGAAATTCTGTACTCACTGCCCATTATTTTACTGCTTATAATCCCTCTCCTTGGATTTTTTCTGGGATTACTACCTGAAGACGAAACCCTACAGACTTATGCACTCGGCGCTTACGGGCTCGGCGTAATTGTTCTTATATGTTGTTTTTCTATTTATTTTTTACTTCTGTCTCTTTTCCTGCCGGCTGCATTTATCAATTTTTCCCAGAAAAATACTTTCAAATCGTGCTTTGAAATCAAGCGGATAATCCAGATTATTTCAAGTAACCTTGGGGATTACCTGCTCGCCCTGGTCGCTGTGATCGCAGCCAGCTTTGTAATTGGCTTTCTGATATCAGTCATCTCTATTTTATTTATATGGATCATCTGTATTGGCTGGGTCCTGCTGTTCATTATTGGTGCTGTAACCAATGTATGGATTGGAGCAGCAACTGCCCACCTGCTTGGTCAGGTTGGGTATGCTGATATGATGAGTTCCCCGAACTGAGGAGATAAATATGCCAGAAGAGAAAAATTTTCACATGACTCCCGATGAATTCCGCCGTCACGGCAGGGAAGTAGTTGATTGGATCGCAGACTACTATGAAAACATTGAGAAATTTCCGGTGCTCGCCCAGGTAAGCCCAGGAGAAATCCGGGAATCCCTTCCAGAAAACCCGCCTCAGGAAGGGGAACAATTTGAAAAAATTCTGAGCGACCTGTCTGAAATTATCCTTCCCGGAATAACCCACTGGCAGTCGCCGAATTTTTACGCCTTCTTCCCCGCTAATGCCTCCGGGCCAGCGATTCTGGGTGACCTGGTATCCTCCGGTCTTGGCGTGCAGGGAATGCTCTGGGCAACCAGCCCGGCATGCACCGAACTTGAAACCCATGTGCTCGATTGGCTGGCTGATATGCTCGCTCTGCCTGAAAAGTTTAAATCCTCGGGTCGCGGAGGCGGGGTGATCCAGGACTCTGCATCCGGCGCTGCTCTGTGCGCGATGCTGGCAGCCAGGGAAAAGGCAACCGGATTCCAGAGCAATGAAAACGGCAGCGGACAGAATCTGATCGCGTACTCCTCAAACCAGGCTCATTCATCCATTGAAAAGGCAGCCATGGTCGCCGGAATCGGGAGAAGCAACCTGCGCCTGATCGGGGTGGACGAAACCTACGCGATGCAGCCGGATTCACTGGCTAAACAAATACAACAGGACAGGATTAATGGTCTGATTCCGTTTTTCGTCAGCGCTACAGTCGGCACTACATCTTCTAACGCTATCGATCCGATTAGTGAAATTGGAGAGATTTGTTCGAAGGAGGGGCTCTGGCTGCATGTAGACGCTGCCATGTCCGGTACTGCCGCAGTCTGCCCTGAGTTCCGGTTCATCCACAAGGGGCTGGAATATGCAGATAGTTACTGCTTTAACCCTCATAAGTGGATGTTCACCAATTTCGACTGCGACTGCTTCTTCGTCGCCGACCGGGCAGCCTTGATAAATACCCTCAGTGTGCTGCCTGAATACCTCAAAAACAAAGCCACCCAGTCTGGGGCAGTGATCGATTACCGGGACTGGCATATCCCTCTCGGCAGACGCTTCCGCTCGCTGAAATTATGGTTTGTCATCCGCCACTACGGGGTCAGGGGACTCCAGCATCATATCCGCCGTCATGTTCGGCTTGCCCAGGAATTTGCCAGCTGGGTTTCGGCTTCTGAAAAGTTTGAATTAACCGCCCCTGCGCCGTTAAACTTGGTATGTTTCCGGCATGTTGATGGAGAAGAATCCAGCCGTAGAATTATGGAATCCCTGAACCAGAGCGGGAAGCTTTACCTTACCCATACAACGCTGAACGGTGAATTTACCATGCGTTTCTGTATTGGTCAGACCAATACCGAAGCGAGGCATGTCCAAGCCGCCTGGGAAAAAATCAAAGCAGCTGCGGAGATAAATTAACTGGATTTTATTGATTACAAAAGCTTGACAGTCACCTTTACCATTTTGTCACCAGCCTGGATCACGTCGACGACATCCTGACCTTTCACGACCTTGCCAAAAACAGTGTGTTTTCCATCAAGGTGTGGTTGGGGCGAATGGGTGATAAAAAACTGGCTTCCGTTTGTATCGGGACCTGCGTTCGCCATCGAGATAATCCCTTTCTCGTGTTTGAGTGGATTGCCTTTTGTTTCGTCCCCAAACCTATAACCAGGTCCGCCGCGGCCTGTTCCTGTTGGATCGCCGCCCTGAATCATAAAGTCGCTGATCACCCGGTGAAATGTGACGCCATCGTAATAGCCTTCTTCCGCCAGAAAACAGAAGTTGTTGACTGTTTTTGGAGCATACTGCGGGTATAGTTCCAGCTCAATCGTTCCCCTTGGTGTTTCAATCACTGCCAGGTAGGTCTTTTTTACATCGATCTGTATATCCGGTTCATGCGCCCACTGCTTGTTGTTCATTATATTCTCCAAAAATTCGGTTTTTAAGGTTTACCGTATAGTATTTAGTTCGAAAAAAGTCAATTTTACCAGCCTCGCTAACTCCTGTTCTTATGATTAAACGAGTAAGGGGTGCTCCCCTCCGGTATCTGTTTAATATTGTATGGCGTGATCTGGTATACGCAGTAATTTAGCCAGTTGGAGAAGAGCAAATGGGCATGGCTCCGCCAGGTCACCAGCGGGGGCTTTTCTGTATCATTCCCCGGGAAATAATTTACTGGAGGATCGATCGGCAGACCTTTCTTCACATCCCGCTCGTATTCTGTTTTAAGCGTCGCCGGATCATACTCGGAGTGTCCGGTTATATAAAACTGGCGCCGGTCGCCTGAGCCAATGATGTAAACTCCAGCTTTTTCAGATTCAGCCAGAATAGATAGTTCTGACACTTTTTCAATATCCTCACGCCTGATCTCAGTGTGCCTGGAATGGGGCGCACTGAAGGTGTCATCAAAACCCCTCAGGATTTTCTCCTTTTTCTCCAAAACCTTGTGGGTGTAAACGCCGAACATCTTGTTTTTAAGCGGGTACTTTGGAATCCCAAAATCGTGGTAAAGACCCGCCTGTGCAGCCCAGCAAATGTAAAATGTTGAGTAGACATTCGTTTTTGACCAATCGAACACTGCAGTTAATTCGTCCCAGTAATCGACCTGCTCAAACTCCAGATGTTCCACCGGAGCACCGGTGATCACCAACCCATCAAATTTACGATCTCTTACTTGCTCAAAATGCTTGTAATGGTTCAATAAATGTTCTTTGGGGGTGTTTTTGGTTTCATGGGAGTTCATATGGAGCAGTGTTACTTCAACCTGCAAGGGAGAATTTCCAAGCAGCCTTAAAAACTGCGTTTCTGTTGCGATCTTGGTGGGCATCAAATTCAGGATGGCGATATTCAATGCTCTGATATCCTGTTTCAAAGCCCGGTTGTCCCCCATAATAAAGATGTTTTCCTCTTCCAGAATGCTTTTTGCAGGCAGTGTTTCAGGTATGATGACTGGCATACGCAACCTCCTTTATGATAAAGCCTGATCGATATCCCACAGGATATCTTCGATATCTTCAATGCCCACACTGAGGCGGATAAAATCAGGTGAAACCCCGGCTTTCTGCATTTGTTCTTCAGAAAGCTGGCTATGGGTTGTGCTGGCAGGATGGATTGCCAGGCTTTTTGCGTCACCCACATTAGCCAGATGGCTGACCAGTTGCAGGCTGTCGATAAAATTACGCCCCGATTCAAGTCCGCCTTTTACGCCAAATCCCATAATTGCCCCAGGGCCATCTGGCAGGTACTTCTTTGCGAGAAGATGGTCAGGATGGCTTTCCAGACCCGGGTAGGAGACCCAGTTTATCCGGGGATGGTTTTCCAGAAACCGGGCAACCTGTTGGGCGTTCTGAACGTGGCGCTCCATCCTCAGACTCAAAGTCTCCAGACCCTGTAGAAACAGCCATGAATTAAAGGGTGATTGGCAGGCGCCAATATTACGCAGTGCCTGAGCGCGCGCCTTGGTGATAAATGCCGCCGGACCCAAATCAGCGTACACCAGACCGTGATAACTTTCATCGGGATGCGTGAAACCCGGAAACCTTCCGCTCGCGAACCAGTCAAAATTGCCTCCATCCACAATAACGCCTCCGATTGTGGTTCCATGTCCGCCGATAAACTTGGTTGTGGAATGCACCACGATATTCGCCCCCCACTCAAAAGGCCTGCATAAATACGGCGATGCGAATGTGTTATCAATCACCAGAGGCAGTCCCGTCTCCCCCGCTATTTGAGCAGCTTCTTCAATCGGAAAGACACTGATCCCCGGGTTGCCGAGCGTTTCACCCCAGAGCAGTTTTGTGTTGGGCTGGATTGCGCTCCGGAAATTTTCTGGATCAGATGGATCTACAAAAGTCACTTCAATCCCAATGCTGGGGAATGTACTGCTGAATTGGGTTATCGTTCCACCGTAGAGGTTGCAGGCGGAGACGATAT
Organism: Anaerolineales bacterium; assembly: GCA_046259385.1. Classification (GTDB taxonomy): domain Bacteria; phylum Chloroflexota; class Anaerolineae; order Anaerolineales; family UBA4823; genus CAVWDI01. Next base: position 43,262 of record JBJYWI010000244.1, on the reverse strand, counting down.
GGTCGCCAGCGCTGCACAGGGTGAGGATAGCCATAACCTGCGCTGCATGTCCGGAACTTGCCGCCAGAGCGCCTACCCCGCCTTCCAGATCAGCCATACGATCTTCGAACATTGCGGTGGTGGGGTTCATGATCCGGGTGTAAATATTTCCGGTTTCCTCAAGAGAAAACAGGCGCGCCGCGTGAGCTGTGTCTTTAAATACATAAGAAGTAGTCTGATAAATAGGCGCTGCTCGCGAACCTGTGGTCGGGTCAGGCTCCTGACCGGCATGCAGCTGGCGGGTGGTAAAACCGAATTCTCTTTCCTGGGCTGCCGTTGTCATAAAAATTACTCCTTTATATTTCTATTACATTGTTTTTTCTGCACCAATTACTGGTTTAAACAAAAAACGGCGCATTGCCTGTCGCAAACTTTCTGCTATTGCGGGATGGCAATCCGCCGCTCGGTGTTATATTATTCCTGTTTCAGCCGTTAACCGCTGCACACTCCAACATAAACCCGGGCGGAGGTCTTTGCTCCCGCCTCGGGCATGGCCATAAAAAACATGTTTGAAACAGGGTATTTTTTCATTGTTAAGATTTCGCCAATTTTAGGGACTAATTCCATTTTTGTCAAGCGATTTTCAGGACAGGTTTCTGGCAGAGTATCTCCTTATAAAACTTTCTTTTTACCCAAAGATTATAGTTCCAGGTTTCTAAATTTCCTTTGATAAAATCTGCCTGTTTGATACAATCAAGTGGTTTGGCATTGATAAGAAGAAACCAGGCTTTGGATAAAGAGCGATGAATACGGTAATTGGAAGAATTCCGGAAGCGGTATTGTGGGATATGGACGGTGTTCTGGTCGACACCGCTGAACTGCATTACTTAACCTGGAAATCAACCCTGGTTAACCACAACATCCCCATATCCAGAGTCGATTTTAATAATACATTCGGTATGAACAATGGACAGGTGCTGACTTGCCTTCTGGGTCAAGCACCCAGCCCGACACTACTTGACGAGATTAACATCAGCAAGGAAGAATTATTCCGGGCGCTTCTCCGCGAGAGCGCGGAACTATACCCCGGTGTTATCGAACTGCTTTCTGGACTGCACCAAGCCAGGTACAAACAGGCGATTGCCTCCTCTGCTCCCCAGGAAAACATTGAAATAGTTCTGGAAAAATTTAATCTGGTTCCATACTTCGATGCGACAGTATCAGGACACAGCCTGCCCAGCAAACCTGATCCTGGTGTTTTTCTTCTCGCTTCGCAGAGGCTGCAGATTCCAGCTGGGAATTGCATCGTAATTGAAGATTCGTTCGCCGGCATCCAGGCAGCCAAAAAGGCTGGGATGAGGTGCGTCGCTGTCGCAACAACCCACCCTCTGGACGCACTCGGCGATGCCGATATCGCTGTAAACGACCTGGAAGAATTGGGGGTTGCTGATATCCAGCGAATGCTTAAAACCAAAAAAAGACAGAACAAGCATGACAGATTTCAGTAACAGCAAGAACGCACCCTACTCCACCCAGTATTTTCCTCAGCATGTGGCTTTATTGACAGTGGGAGAGAATTTGATGCCTATCGGTCACTGGACTGTGATCTCTAAAGAGCCATTTCGATTGCTGCTTGCGATGGAACTGGGAAACTACAGCTATGAGCTATTAAAAAAATACGGTGAAGCCGGATTCCACTTCTTCCCCTGGAAAGACCGATATAAAATCATCAGAGCTGGTTACATCAGCGGAAGGGATTTTAATAAAGCCCAGGAATTAGGCTTTAAATTCCTGCCTGCTGATAAACTCGAGCACACAAAACTGGTCGAAGGCGCTGATGCCGTGTTTGAGATGGTCGTAAATCGGCAGATAGAAGGGATATCGCGTGAGTTTGCGATCTATGTTTTCGATATTGTGGCAACCCATGGGAATGTCCAACCGGTCGAACACCAGCCTATTTTCTATCTGAGTTTAAAAGACTTCACAACTTCCGGGGAATTGTGGAGATATCAGAAATAAACATGTCACGAATTAACCATCTGAAACATCTCCCTCAGGTTGTTTGGCAAGCCATTCCTTATGCTCCTTGATATCCCGATCATAAATAAGCCTTAGAAATAAAACCTGTCTTCGCTCGGGGTTCATTGGAGGCAGTGGACGCCCGTTCGCTTCCAGTCTCTTTATCACTGTTATTGCCAGCATCGCCAGTGAAAGCGGCAGGGTGAAGGCAGGTCCTCCAAAGGAATATCCAAAAATGGGGATCACAACCAGGCTGACCAACGCAAATGGGGCTGAATCTCCAAGCAACCAACCTACAGCCAGGAATGCCAGCATCCATACATCTCCCCACGGATACACAACCAGCCAGATGCCCAGAAAGGTGCCCAAACCTCTGCCGCCGGTGAAACCAAGGTAAGCAGGCCAATTGTGTCCAATTGAAGCAGCCAGTCCTGCAGCTATCGCTAACCACGGCTCAAAGTTCAACTGCAATCCCAGCCAGACTGGAAAAGCCGCCTTTAAAATATCCAGAACACCTACCGGGACAATCAACCAGCGGGCAACATGTTCATATACCATTGACCCGCTCACCGTTCCGCTTCCGTACCGGCGGATATCCTTACCTTTATAAAATTTACCAGCAAGGTAAGCAAATGGTACCGACCCTAGCAGGTAGCCAAACAAGATCAGTAGAATAGAATAGAATCCAATCTGCATCAGTCACAATAGAAGGCTGTCCCCAGCACACCCGGACCACCATGAGCGCCCATAACAGGAGTTAATTCAGTGATAAACATTTCTACGCAGTCAAATGTGGATTTGAGTAGCTGGCTGAACCGCACTGCTTCGTCCTGGACATCGGTATGCAAGACGGCGATATGAACCGGCTTTTTACCGATTTCATTTTTCATCTGGTCCATTATGTATTCCAGGGCTTTGGTTTTTGTACGTGGTTTTGCGAGCGGTTCAACCCTGCCGGCTCTCATTGTGACCACCGGTTTTATCTTGAGCATCATTCCCATCAGTGCAGCCACCCCACCGATTCGCCCGCCTCGCTGCAGATACTCAAGCGTATCCAGCATCGCGATAAAATGCATCTTCTGGGAAATATCCCGCGCCCGTTGCTTCACTTCATTAAGGCTCTTCCCTTCCGCAGCGACTCTGGCTGCCTCAATAACCACAAATCCCTGACCCATTGCGACCGAATTTGAATCCATCACAATAATTTCCACGCCTTCCACAAGCTGACTGGCTGTTCTGGCTACCTCCAGGGTGCCGCTCAAAATCCCTGGAAGGTGGATGGAAACAATCCCCTTCGAAGAACCCATCCCAAGCTTGTAGACATTCAAAAAATCCACCACCGATGGAGAAGAAGTTTTCAAGGTGTATTTCAGGATGCGCTGCTGGCGGTAAAATTCATTGGGGGTGATATCCAGTCCGTCCTTAAAGGACTTCCCGCCAATATTCAGTATTAGCGGTACAACTTTAATATCCAGTTCTTGCAAGATATCCGGAGGTACGGTCGCGTTTGAATCCGTAACAACAATTACCCTGTCCACATTTTTTATATTATCACAATGTCTATATCCCAACCTCAGTTTTAATCTGGAAAACCACTTAAATATAAAAGCGCCTGGAACTTTCACCTTCCAGGCGCTCCATAAATTTATATCGCTTCAATTTCCAATTTGAACACTTTCGCAATTGCTTCTATATCATCCAGATTATGACCGGTCATTAGCAGATAATGATGCGATGAAACCGTATTGAGCAGTTTGTAACCATTTGCCACTCTGATAATGCCACCATTCAGGCAGTCTGAATTGGAATACTGAATATAGAAACTCAAGTCACCTTCGGCTACGGTCATTTTTTCCATCGTTGGGAACAATTTCGCCAGCGTCATATCCCCTTCCGGTAACCTGGCATCTAATGCTATAGCGTTATCATCCACAATCGCAAGCACCTTCTTCTCCAGAGACCAATCGGTGGCGAATGACTGAGGAACAACACCCAGATACCCGCAGTGGGCTACCAGAATATGGTTCTGGGGGTCATCAACCTCCGGAAAACCCGGAATTCTTTCATGCTTTAGGGCTGCCTGCCCCATTAGAAAGGGGTAAATATTCGTCATCATGATCGGTACGTCCAGTGATTTGTTCAGGATATATTTTGTCAGCATCGACACAATATCCGCTTCGCAACCCCAGATCATCTTCTGTTCTTCATATAGCATATTCCAGGCTAGGCATGGGGTGGTATCCGAGTAACGGGATTCATTAAGGCAGTTCATCCCGACCGCCGCAATTGAGCCGTTGTTTTCGAGCTCACGTTTGACCGCCATGTAGATTTTCAAAGCGCTCAGCAGTGCCTTTTGGGTGATATCACCAACAACCAGCTTATCCTTCCATGCTTCCCAGACTTCTTCAGCATCTTTATCAGGAATCGCTTTAGCATCCGCAGCCAGTTTTTCAAAACTCCTCTTTTCAATAGTCAAGCCGAACTTATCTTTGATACGCTGGATGCATTCGTCCTCCCACCAGTAGAAACGTTTGAAAATTTCCGCCTGCATCCCCTCACCGGGATTATCCTGGAACACAAGGAATTTCGAATCTTGCAAGCCCCGTTTTATACATAGTGCTTGTATCACCTTTCTGGTCTTATCCAGGCTATTTGGCGTGATCGGATCCAATCCCTCAGAACGCAGGTAACTGCAAATCTCCCAATCCCACATTAACACGGTCCCAAATTCGGAGGTGATAACCAGTAAAGGCATATCGATTGCCTTCAGTTCCCTTACCATGTGATATGCATCTCCAAGCATCTGGGGGAAGATAACAGCTTCGGCTTCCGGGAGTTTACTTCCCAGCGAAACAGACTCCAGAAATTCAGCCTTATCGCCAAGCAAATCTACCAGGATATTCAACTGGGTATCGAAATCCTGGTCACGGTTTGGAAAATAAACCGGTACTAAACGTGCTTTCATTTTAACCTCCAAAATTTTTCTTGTTTGATTGAGTATTGTTTTTCCTAAAAACAAATCTTCATGCCAAAGCTTGATTTCGGCTTTTTTGATTGCTTAATTGTACGCCAAATAATCTATTAAAAATAAAACTCGAAAAATAAATGATTCAGTAACCGCACTTTCTAATCAACAATTCGTGAGTGCCAATTGTCAAAACACCACCGATAAACAACATTAATCCAATCACCTCCAAACCGGCTGCATCAGCTGTGATTCCCACTAGCGCCGGAATAAGCGCGCCGCCGAGATATGCAGATGCCACCTGGAAACCAATCGCATTCGCCGCATGCTCCTTGCCGTAACGAACAGGTGATAATCCGATCATCACCGGGAATACCGGCGCTATCCAGAAACCAATCAAAGCCACACCGATAAATCCCACCAGATTTACATAATTCCACCAGAGCAGAAGAATTCCGACTATCACCCCAGCAAATCCAAATCGGAGCAAACGAGTTGCTCCGATCCTGTCAGTGATAAAACCAAATAAAATGCGTCCGGCAGCAAGCGATCCCCAGAAAAAACTCACCCAGAACCCTGCCAGGGTTACGCTTTCACCCCGGGCTTCAGTAAACAGGCTGAAAGACCACTGCCCCACAGTAATCTCAATCCCCGTAGAAAGAAAGAATACAGTAATTCCCATCCAGACTGCAACCAACCCCAGTGTGTTCACACTGGAAACCTTTTTCTCTTCGAAATCCTCACCTTGGTTATACAACAAACTGCTGGGCCAGCATTTCAATTCCCGGGCAAAGTACAGCGCCAGTAGTATTTGAACACAGCCGATCAACACAAAACCCAGGCGCCAGTTGAGACCATTTGCAATCAGAGCACTCATGATCAACGGCGATACCATCGCGCCCAGACCGTAAAAAGCGTGCAGCCAGTTCAGCGGTCCCGGACCGTAGCGGGTTGCCACAAATGTATTCATACCGCTGTCAATTGTCCCGGATCCCAGCCCGACCAAAAACGCACCCGCTATCATGACCCACCAGGCTGGCGCGAGCACGTAGCCGAATAACCCCGCTGCCCGTATGAGGTTGGCGATCACCAGTAACGCGCCGAATTCAGCCCGGGCTAAAAACCACCCGCTGTTAAAGCTGGTCACCAGAACTCCAAAAGTACTGGCAATAAGGATCATTCCCAGGAAATCCAGCGGTAGCCCAAAATTTCCCCGGATTGACGGCCAGGCGACGCCCATGGAGCCTTCATGCAGTCCCAGGGTGATAAAACTCAAGAAAGAAAACCCGAGCATCACTTTCTGGGTTCTTTCCAGTTTTCTGATGTCAGTGATTGAGCTTGGCATACAGGATTTTAATTCTTTTATTCAGGTTTAAGATATTCTCGCTGTATGATTTTATATTTCTATTAGACCTTTAAATTCCATCCCTCTCTGGCTTGACTATGGTACCATCATTCCATATACTTCCAGATATTCTGTTCTTCTTAAATCTGAGAAACAGGTGTCATAAAATGCGCTTTTAACAGTAGATCCAAAAAAATCATTGGCAAATAATTAATATTTTCTGGAGTTCTCGAATGGAGAAAAAACAGGCTATCTTTAAAAATTACAAATGCACACAATTATCCAACCCCTTTATTTCTCTATGGTTGACCGAAGAGTTTGGACCGCGAGTTATCGCGCTTGCGCTTACCGGCGGAACCAATCTGTTCGCAGAAGTGCCGGAAGCCAGGCTTGAATGTCCCGGGATCGGCTGGTATTCGCTCCATGGCGGTCACAGACTATGGTACGCGCCGGAATATCCACCGATTACATATCTCCCCGATGATGAACCCGTAGAAATTCAGGAGGTTCTTCACGGCGTTAAGGTGATTCAACAACCAGAAAAAAACACCGGATTGGTCAAATCGATTACGGTTACCCTCCCGGATGACAACGCCCACGTGCTGCTTGATCACAAAATTAAAAACCTGGGGGCGCATACAGTCCACCTTGCTCCCTGGACAATCACCATGATGCGTCCGGGGGGTACCGCCATACTGCCGCTCCAGATCGAAAACGAAGATGAATTTGGCGTCCTTCCAAACCGGACAGTCAACCTTTGGCCGTACACGCAGTTAAATTCTCCCCAACTGATCTTTACTGACCGCTATATTTTCATTGATGCAAAAATAGGGGATGAAAAACTGAAAATTGGATGCCCCAACCCTCGCGGCTGGCTCGCGTACTCCTTAGAAGGTTGTTTGTTCGTGAAATTCACATCATTTGACCCGCTTGGTTATTATTTTGACCGCCGCTGCTCCAGCGAATTCTACTGCGATCCCGCTGTGCTGGAATTGGAAGCCCTTGGAAGAAGGGTTATGCTGGAACCCGGTCAATCCGTTCAATTAAAGGAAGAATGGAAAGTTTTCCCCGGGATTACGGTAATTCCTGACCAGGATGCTGTAGATAACATCGTCGGAAAACTCGGGTTGGAGAATTAATCGGGACAGACACCGGGCAGTTTCAGGACGATTGCGCTGCTAAGTATCGCAATCTCATCCCCGCCAGAAACCATACCCTCCAGTCGGTAAAACCCCTGTGCTGGACGCGGAAGCCCCAGGGCGCTGCCTTCCATCACTCCGCTGCTGATTTCTTCCGCTATCAGGAATACATTTTCCGGCTCACCTCTATCTTTTTGCAGGGGGTCATGAACGATCAGTGCGTTTTTATTTACTCCATTCCCATCGAAGCCGAAACCCACCATGGTGACCATATGGGAACGTTCAAGTTTGTAGATATCATAATCCGGATTGTATTCATAATAACCTATTGAAAACCAGACCGACCCGCAGTCTTGCAACCCTTCCTTCATCCATTCCAGAGAGACAAGTTCCCCTTGATTGTATTTTTCAGGCACTGGCATCCATCCCTGGTTGCCCAGAAATTTGTACTCGTAACCTCGCTCCCCTAAAAAACGCTCAATCCCTTCCAGGATATTCGCATGGGATGTGCCAATCTCAACATTCGTATTCAGGTACTCCGGTTTGCTCAGTTCGAGGATCAACTGGAACTGGTCAAATTTTCGGTCGCTGCTTTCCTGCTTAACAATATTCTCAAATCCGTTATCGTCCAGCCACATCAGTGAATTAGAAACTGCGGCAGGGACACAGTACATGATTCCCGGAACGCCATTTTCTGGGCTAGGCAATCCTCCAAACGCAGGGTCATACTGCTGATAGTTCGGAATCGAATGCATCCTTTTTGTGAATACATCAAGCGCCTCATATTCAGGTAACGTGTTTTCTGTAGGAGTAACGCTTACAAGAGCCGCAGGAGTGGCTGGCGGACTGCTGCTTTTATACGGCGGAATAAACAAAGTCGGAACCCGGGTTGGAGAAATTACATATAGACCTGGAGTATTTTTCAAACACCCGTATGCCAGGGAGATCATCAACAATGAGGACAATACCGCCGCTTTCTTATTCAAATTTACACGATGTCCTGGATTGATACCGTGATCACAGCTGCTGCCAGCAAAAGTACTCTTAATGGATATTCAAATCTCTGCATGGAATATGCCAGGACTTTTCAAGAATATTATTGTAAAGGAATAAAAAAGCTGGCGGATATACAGCTGAGCAGGCTTTATCACTGTAATGCCCTCACCAGGATTAGAACCCCCAGCACAAATATGATCAAATTGCCGGCGATCACAGCCAGGCGCTGGAAGCTCTCCGAGAGGTGCTCCTTCCCCAAACTGCCCAATCCTGCGAGCAGCGTCTGCCATGAGAGCGATGCAATCGCAGCGCCGGAGATAAATGCAATCTTGTCAATCCAGAGGATCTCCTGACCCGGGTCCATCCCCAGGATCAGGGCAGTGAAATAAACCACAGTCATCGGGTTGATAAGCGTGAGCAGCAGAAACTGCCAGAATGTGCGGGCTGGATTGCAGGCTCCAATCACCTCAGATCCCGCGTGCGATCCAGCCAAGCCGCGCCATAACCCATACAGAGCCAAGCCTAACAGTACAACGCCGCTCAGAATCCGAAGCTGGGTGGAGATCGGCTCCAGGGCAACCACAATCGCAGATCCGGCGATTACAGCTAGGCTTGCATACAACAGGTCAACCGCTGCAGCGCCAGCGCCTGCCAGAAACCCCACCTGGAACCCGCAGCGCAGGGCGACATTGACGATCAGGATCGCGATTGCGCCGACCGGAATCGCAATTCCATATCCAGCCAGGATACCCGCCCAGAAAGGATGAGTCATAATCCCATTATTCCGGTTCAGATAGTTTTATCATGGAAATCTCGATAATAACTTCATATTTCAAAATGGTAAGCATAACAATCATTACTTAGAGAACACCGCGTTTATACCCAAGCCATCAATGTTAGCTAAACACGGGATTATCTCTAACATCAAGAATATAACGGATATTTCAATTATTAATTACCGGAAAATACATCTCAAAATCCACTGTCCCCAGCAGATGCTCAACCGCTTTGCAGATCAGATTATTCCTCACACCAGAATCCGTAACCGCCTCAAGCGGAAATCCGAAATAAACCACTCCAAAACCATCCGTAAAAACAAGAGCAGCCCCGTCGTTTGTGCCCCCCTCATAGCTTAGCGCCAAGCGCGAACCGCTTACTCCCGCCAGCCTATCCGGCGCTTGGACATCGTAATAGCCCTGGGTGCTGTCGTCGAATCCCCCGCTTAACCCCTCAAAAATATTCCCTGGTGATCCAGTGAAATGATATGTAGCAGCATCATCCCCGAGATAGCCGGCTTTCAGGTAATTACTGTAAAATCCTTGGTCAGCTCCTCCCCCGGGCCTTGCCAAATCCCACCCGATCTCCGAACCTGAGAGAATCAGGTTCCCGCCCCCATCGAGGTAATTCTCGAGCAGGTTGCGCTCGGCATCGCTCAAAGCCGGGTCCTGTCCTGCCTGTTCACCCGTAAACCAATCCAATGACCGGTAATTTCTGAGCGAGATATCCCCAATTTCGACAGCCTCATTCTGAGCGCTGTCAAACGCAAATCCGCACGAATCCAGCGCTCCAGCATGCTCGACAACATAATCAAAACGGTTCATACGCTCCAGGAACATACGCTTTGATGTCCCGAGAGCGCTGCTCTCATACTGGGAGATCATCGCCTGCGCATCAAGTCTGTCAAACCCATCCACCACCAGAAACGGTGCTCCTTGACCATGATTGGGTGTGCGCACCGCAATCACAGAGGTCGGGAACGATTCGCCACCCCGATTAACTGCTGTAACCCTGAAGAAAAGTAGTTTTCCCGGAGCCAGCCCATTAAATGTATAACTGGTTCCGCTGGCTTGAATCCCATTATCAAATCCTCGCCCATTCTGGCTGGTATATACTCTGTAGGATTCTGCTTCATCCCCGAGCCGGCTCCCACCCTGGGGAGCATGCCAGCTTAACGTAACCTGCCCGGAACTGGTATTCCTGGCTGATAGATGAGTTGGCGGCTGGGGCAGATAGGTACTCTCTGTGCCATCTCTCGCTGCAAAATAATTGACTATTCCCTGGTACACCCCCCGGGCTGCCACCTGCCGGAAGCGCGGTTCCTTTAAATCATCCGCGTCACCCGGGCTTTCCGTATCGTGATAAGCGACCTCCAGCAGCACTCCCGGCATGGTCACTAGTTCGCGCACCTCTCCGAAATCTGCTGTCAGTTGGCCGCGGTCCTGCCAGTCGGGATTCCACCCGGCTCTGAGCGTCCTCACCAATTCTGAGTGCACGCTGGACTGCAGTTCGGCGCTCCCCGGTGTTGGATCGAAACTATGGATGAATGAAAGCGTGCCGCTTTTATCGCAGCAATTGGTATGCCATGAGATAAAAACGCCATCCTCACCTGGATAGCCTTTTGATTTTTCCCATTCAGCATACATTGGTCGGATGATCACATCATTGTGAGAATCAGAGACTGGATATCCCATGTATTCGGCATGGTATAGAGAAGCCTCCTCAAAACGCGGTTCGTAACTTGCTCCCCGTCCACCCCCAAACCGGATTGCATCCGCAATCACCGCCTGACCCGGATCGGAAGATTCGTTCGTCAGACTGACATAGCCGCTTGTGCCGGTTTGAAAATAGAATTCACCCAGGTAACGCCAGGTGCTTCCATGTACTTCCTGGGATATCGAGACCGTTGTGTCCCCGCCAGCATGGTGAATCCTGTAGCGAGTATCAACGCTGCGGTTCGCACTGTGGCGGTACCATACCCAAACCGGGTAAATTCCTTCTTCCTGGATATCAGGCCGCCAGGTCGCAGTCGCGCTTTCACTCGTATCTGAGATCGCATAGCGGTATGAACCGCCACCATAACCCGATGACTCGCTGGTTGTAAAAACACCCGTTTCGATGTAACTGCTGCTGCCAATTTCGTTGTCGATAATAATCTCGTTTTCGTTCAAAGATCGATCTCTGACCACCCACACATCCGCTCCGGCATTCCAAAGGTAACGCACCAGGTAAGCATTAATCGCTTCAACGTTAGAAAAATCCTCCACAATTCCAAATTTATTTGGTCGCTGGGTAACCCATTTATAACCGTTCCACATCCAGCCGTGGCCAGGACTGAGCCAAACGGTTTTACCGGATAAAAACCCTTTGGGTTGGTTCGCTCCACCCACCGCCGGTCCGCCCTCCATGCCTGGTTCAGGGCCTAAAATCGGCGGGACCGGATCCAGGTCAATCTCAGCCGTGTAAAGCTGGACTTCAATCCGGTCCAAAAAACCTGATAGAGGGATAAATTTTCCCGATCGATCGCTGGCCCGAATTCGGAATTCACTTAACCCGAGAGGCATCAGTGTATCGCTTACAAGTTTATTTATCGCATCGCTCTTATAAGAATCAAACTTCTTATTTAGGTATGCCTCCGGCAGAGTAAGATCGACAGTAATCTGATTTCCTGTAACTTCCACTCCAACCAGGATCGTCCCGGGAGGAAATGGATAGCCCTCCGGAGTTGAAGATTCAATTAATTCCTGCAGAATCCTGCTGGCTTCATGCTCAATTCTTTCGTCCCCGGGTGCTGTTAAGCGCCTGAATAAACCCCCTCCGCCTGCTGCCGATGGATTGAGGTACGGCAGAAACGCCATCCCCAGACCAGCTAATGCGATTATTACAAAGTGCCTGATTTTAATAATATTTCAACTCCGGAAAAAACTTAATCACAGGTAAAGTTCGCTTTATTTGGTGTTGCGGAATTCATGCCAGACCGCTTCCCCCAGCTTTTGAGCGAAGTCTCCCCCCTATATGGATTTATTCTTCGATTTTAAAAAGAATTTTTTCAGTCCCCTCTGAAATCACCTTTTAAAAAATAACCTGCCGATGCCAATTACCCCCACAACCAGGGCGGCAGCAAATAATCCTGCTGCTATCCTCCTCCGGTTGGAAATCCTTTCAATCTGTTCATATACTTCGTATACTGGTGCCTTCTCGGGAATATGAAATACCACCGAAGCGCCGTTAGGCTTAATATCCGCGAGGTAAGGTTTAATGCTAGCCGGCAGTCCATCTGGAATAATTCCCTCAAACCTTGAGTTTCCCGATTTAAACCCCTCGCTGGATGAAATTGGTTGGTTTTTTTGAGGCTGCTCTTGCAAAAACGGATTCATTGATCCAAAATCAGGATGGATTTGTTCCACAGTTCCTTCTTTCTGGTGGCTTACTTAAATGGTGCAGGTCTTTTATGTTCATTCAGAATTAAGTGAATCTTAATAATTATACATCAATCGAATTTGTTGATTTATCTAATAGTTGAGATTGATGACAAATATTGGTTATTGGTGATAAGGGAATCTAATGATCGAGTTCAACTGTTTTCATCTGAAGGAGCTTTGATGGCACAGGTTTTGCACCCTTAATAATAATCTGGTATGCAGATCCAGCGCTAATCTCCCTGTAATCCTAACATCCGCAATTCTGCTTCCAGATTAGTACTCAGAGACACACAAAGGAAGTGCAAAGTGAACACTGATGAAAAGATCAAGGTGAACCCAAACAGCGCAGGGATTGATGAACTCACACAGCTAACAGGAATCGGACCTGATATCGCCAGGCGCATCATAAACGGACGCCCTTACGAGACTCTTGAAGACCTGACCCGGATAAATGGCATCGGTCCGGTCCTTTTTGACCAGATTAAAACCTCGCTTACTATCAAAACGGATGAAAAAAGGACTGAATTAGAGGAAGCGATACCCGCGGAGAGTGAAACCCCTGAACAAGAGGCTGAAAAAGAACAAGTGGAATCTGATTTGGCTGAAACTCAGGAAGGAGAACCAATTCCTTCGGAAACGGTGGAAATCCAAAAAGAAGAGGAGCAAAGCCTACACTCTGACACTCTCGAAGAACCAGTAGCTCTTTTGGAATCAGAATCAGCGGAAAAAGGTGTTGAACAGTTACAAGCAGAAACGACTGAAACCTCACCTGAAACAATACCACACGTAACGAGTTTATCGCGTTCATCTGCAATTGGTTGGGCGTTATTTATGGGGATTCTATCCATGCTGCTTTCCATAGTCCTTAGCCTGGGAATCCTTGCTAGTATAAACGGGGGCAGCCTTAAATTTGCCACTCAGACAGAGTTCCGCCAGCAGCAGCTGGCACTCAATGAGTTAGATAACCAATCCAAACTGCTGGTAGATGAATTGGATGGAATGCATGAGCGCTTGACAAATCTCGAGGCGCTAAGCGGCAGAATCAGCACATTGGAAAAATCAGTTGGCGCGGTCCAGGGCGAAATGGATGTCGCACATAAACAACTGGATGAATTTTCTGGCGAACTTGAGGTTCTCACAGAGCAGATAGTAAGATTAGCGGCGGATGTAGAAACGTACAAAGCAAAACTTAACAGAGCGGATACATTTTTTGAAAGTATGCGCAATCTTCTGAACAATTTATACCCAGAGGAGTAAAAACCATGAGTGCGAGTGCTGTACCAACCCAGGAACCATCATTCTGGAAAAAATTGTGGCGAATTGTCCGGACGATATTCATAATAATTATAGTGGTTGCACTAATCGCAGCCGCTGTTTATTTCGTAGCCCCATTTGTTTACCAGGAATATGTCGAACCTGTGCAGGAGCATTCGTTCCGGCTGGACATGCTTGCTGAGCAGGTGCAGCAGATAGACCAGCGTCATTCAGAAAGAATGGACTCACTTGCAGACCGGCTACAGGAACTTGAACTCCAGAATGACTCGGATAAATCCAGCCTTGCCAGCCTTCAAGAGAGCTTGAAACAGGTCGATACATCCCAGAGTAGTCAGGCAGAATCGATCGAAGCATTGCTGCCCCTACAAACAGCAGTGGCGGAGATTGAAACGCAGCTCACCAACCTGCAGTCAGACCTGAAAGAATTCCAGAGCGTTCAGGCAACTGTTGAAGATGAAATAAATAACCTCCAAGGGAATCTTGAGGTTCTGGGGGAAGGGCAGGAAGGAACCGCAGCTAGCCTGGAAGCACAACAGGAGCGCCTGGAATCACTTACTGCACAGGCAAGCCAGGTTTTGCAGGAACTCCAGCTCCTGAAAATTATGGAGTTGATTACCCGTGCTCGCTACAATCTGGTTGAAGGCAATTTAAGCCTTTCGAGAACGGATATCCAATTGGCGAGCGAAATTGCAGCAAGCCTCCAGCCAGAAGCGCTGCCGCACCAGGTAGAGGTGATAGCTGAAATTGTTAACCGCCTGGATACCTCGCTTACAAATCTGGCAGGTTCGCCACTGAGTACGGCTGACCAGCTTGAAGCCGCCTGGCAGCTGCTGGTACAGGGTTTACCCGGCGAACCGGAGGAAACAGCTGTGCCGGAAGAAACCCCTGCTCCTACACCGACTCCATGAAGGAAAAACGTTTAAGCAACCAGAAAGGTGCATACATTTTCAATCCGGGAAAATGAATATCCAGCATGCTGCTGGATTAGCCATCTCCACCAGATAAAGATAACATGTGAACAGAGATCAGAAGAGGTATAGGCTATGCAGGCATTATTGTTTTCCCAATATCCGGATGATGCTGCAGTCCTGCAGGTGATTCTCCAGCAGGCTGGTTTTTCCGTTCGCTCATCGACTAGAATCGATCTGGCGATTGAAACCTGGCCTGAAAAACCACCAGATATGGTGCTGGTCTCTCTGCACGAGATAAATCCAGACATTATCAAACAGATCAGCCAGATGCGAATGTATACAGTGATCCCAATTTGCGTGATCACTGAATCGGTGCCTGAGAGTACCCAGGTAGATCTGTTGGAGGGAGGGGCTGATCTGGTATTTACACGTCCCTTCAGTAATCGCGTGCTCACAGCCCAGATAAAGGCACTGATGAGACGCAGTGCAAGCGTCCCTTTCCACAGCCTGCCCATACTAAGCCAGTCGGACCTGACCCTGGATCCCTCAACCAGGACCGTCAAGGTTGAAGGATCTGTGCCGAAACGGTTGACCCAGCTGGAATTCCGCCTGCTGTATACGCTTATGACAAATTCGGGTCAGATCATCCCTCCTGAGAACATCGTCGAATACGTGTGGGGGTACTCCGGAGAAGGAAACCGTGAGCTGGTGCGCGGGCTTGTGCAAAGGCTGCGCTCAAAAGTTGAACCTGACCCCAAGAACCCGCGCTTCATCCTTACAGAACCGGGCATAGGATATTTCTTTAACCGCCAGCAACAACAATAATTACTACGCCAACGGAGATCGTAATAGGGGTGGTTTATTTTCTTTCTGCTGTATAAAAAATGATACAGGTATTTTCAATTTAAGAGCAAATTTATATCCGGATAATACTTTTTTTAGACCTCAGGGGGTTAAACTCATCTTCAGAATAATGGAATCTGGAGGCGAAAATGATTATCGCGGAATGTCCCAACTGCAATGCACATATCGAGATCGAGACTGTCCCGGTGATCGGGATGCCGGTTGTTTGTTACCGTTGTTGTGTGAATTTGGAAGTCATCTGGCTTTATCCAGTTACCCTCGACTACCCCGAGAGGAAAATTAACCAGGAGCACGAACTCGAGCTGAACGAAAACATTTGACATTCGTAAGTTTTTTCCGCAAATTTCCTTAAATTCCGGATTCCTAAAGTTTATTCTACTTAACGTAATCCATTACGGAGGATAAATAGTATGAATGTAAAATCAAGAATCAGAACAAGATGTTTTGTGTGCGGAGAGCCAATTCATTTCGACAAACCTCCAAACATCGGAGATATCGTCAATTGCGCATACTGTGATGAAGCGATGGAGGTAATTGGTTTAAACCCCATCACTATTGACTGGCCTTTTGACGCGGAAAGCTTCCTTGAAGATGATTATCTGGAAGAAGACTATTAGTTTTTAAAATAGCCAGTGAATTTAATATGAAATCCAATATATCTGATATAGACCGTCCTTTGCAGGTTGCGTTGATTGCTAATGCCAGGGAAAATTTTTTTCCTGACAATTTTGACCCCCCTGATGCCGGTGCCGAGTTTGACAAGATGGAGACAATTGCCTCCATTTCTACAGCGCTGCAAGATGGCGGACATAATGTGATATTTATAGAAGCTGATCATAATCTCCCGCAACAACTCACCTTAACGCAACCGGACATTTGTTTCAATATTGCTGAGGGATTGAAAGGCGAGGGGAGAGAAGCCCAGGTGCCTGCAGTATGTGAAATTCTTGGAATACCGTATACCGCTTCGCGGATTGTTGCTAATGCAATTTCGCTCGACAAAGTAAAAACCAAACATATCTGGCAGAACCTTGGATTACCGGTAGCCCCATTCTTGGAACTGAATTCTCCAGATGCCTTGACAGAAATTAACCTGAAATTTCCATTAATTGTCAAACCGGCACGCGAAGGGACAGGTATGGGAATCGATTCAGGTGCATTTGTTTATACGATCGAACAACTTAATGCAAGGGCAGCCTGGGTGATTAACACCTACAAGGAACCTGCGCTGGTTGAAGAATACCTTCCTGGTAGGGAATTCACCGTTGGGTATATCGGCAACCCCGGAAATCCGGCAGGACGTCAAAATCCTGAATTATATGAACAGGATGGCTACCACTGGTTTCCAATCCTCGAAATTAACACTGATATCAGTGTTACTCCCGGGATATACGGGCATAATGCAAAGGATTTTTACATTGGGGAGTCAGGCGCTCCTGAGTACTTGTGCCCGGCAGCGATCTCTGAGGAGTTGAGATCAGAATTAATCTATCTTACCCGGCGCGCAGCTCAGGCTATTGATGCTCTTGATGTTTCCCGGGTAGATTTTCGCCTAGGACTGGACGGAAAGCCATACCTGATGGAAATTAATACTCTGCCAGGGTTGAACCCGCTTATCAGTGACCTGTGTATCATGGCTTCAGCAGAAGGGATGGAATACACAACGCTTATTAACGAAATACTCAATCTTGCACTCGACCGGTATGGAATTCGAATTCCAATAACCATACCCACGGACTACCAAAAAACCTCTCCGGCTCTGGTTGGATTTTGGACAAAGAACACTACCAGTAAAAATTTCTTGAGGCAGGTTATTCAAAGTTTTACAGTCCATTAGATAAACACATTTTTATACTGGTTTCGTATTCCGTTTCTATGTTTTTTATACATCCGCCCGATAAACTTATTTTACAAAAGTCCTTTCAGAAATTTCAAACATTCACCCAGAAAATATGCGAATAATTGAGGGTGTGTTCAGATGAAAGAGATTGAATGTCCGATCTGTGGGGAACTGATCCAGATTCCCGAGAAGGTTTTTGTTGGGCAGACTTTCGATTGCTTTTCCTGTGACTCCACAATTGAAGTGATTTCTATCGATCCTCTTAGGCTGGACTCTTCCTATGGCGAGGGGGACGAGCTGGTTTATAAGTTCAGAACACCTGAATGGCAAGATGAGAAGAATAGGGTAATGTGCCCCCGCTGTGGAAAAAATATCCATATCACCGAGAAGGTTTGGATAGGTGACCACTTAATATGCAAATCGTGCGGAATGGAATATCAGATCATCGGATTGAACCCAATTGAGATTGATTTGCCGTATGATGCATCAGACGCAAACCTGAAGGATGACGACGACAAATGGCAGAGTTATTACGATCTGTACAAAAAAATTGATTTCTGATCACAGGGTTTTACCTTTATGAAAAGATATTGGATATCTTTGGGATACCAGATAAATTAAATTAAAAGGAGTAGAAAATGGCGAAAGACAAGAAATCACCAAAAAAGAAAAAAGAGAAGAAGGACGGTAAGAAAAAGAAGTAGGAGATCATTCCATTTGATTCGATATAAACGGGACCGCGGTTTTTTTCTTACAATACATACCGATATTAACGAATCCATTAGGATCCCACTATGACAATGATTCAGGATGTAAATAATCATGTAAAAATCACTTTCCTCACCGAGAAGGGTTTCAACAAATTGAAGAATGAGCTTGAATATCTTCGTAGTGTAAGAAGACAGGAGATAGCTTTTAACCTGCACGAAGCAGTTGATGACAATGACCTGGTGGAAAATGATGAATACATGTTGATAAAAAACGAACAGGCTCTGGTGGAAGGGCGCATCAGTGAGCTTGAATTACTGCTGGGTCATGTTGAAATCATACAACCAGGCAGCGACCTGGGTAAAGTGCGGCTTGGAAGCACAATAACCGTTCAGGAGGACACTTACCCGTCGGAGACATATACAATTGTTGGAACCGCAGAGGCTGACTCGAGAAACGGTTTCATCTCTGATGAATCCCCCCTCGGTAGAGCCTTGATGAAGAATAAGGTCGGGGATGTTGTGGAAGTAAATGCCCCTGACGGTAAGATAAGATATAAAATTTTAAGCGTTACTTAGCTATATTAACAAATAGGTTGTTTTAGAATGAAATCAAAGAAGAGGGTTGAGTGCCCAACCTGTAGAAATTCCTTTCATTTAGAAAATTGGGTAAAAATAGGTCACCAAATCCTATGCACGCATTTTGAAGAAATGCTTTAAGTAGTAAGCCATACACCCATCACACTTGAATGTGTGTATGCCTCAGAATTCGCTGACATAGAAGAGCAGGACTGGCTAACGGATTTTAGTGAGAGATAACATTCCCGGATAAATTCAAATTACGATTAGGGAAATTTTCCAGCTCAAATAAACATAGGGGGAAAATAAAACAATAATAACAATCACAGAAAATACTGATTTAGATTGAGTATCGCATCTGATCAGAACTTTCCTGCATGGATACAGGCGGGAATAAAGAGATTACACGTTTTTATCAACCAGTCTTCAACCTAAATTCAGTCATCATTTCAAAATGAAATTTTCAAATACGGTAGAATAGAACGAATTTATTCCCGGATTCTATATATTATCGGTGCGGTACTGCACTATTCGGAATGGTAAATGAATTAGCTCAGTCAGATACAGGTTGCAGATTAATATAAATTGATGACGAGTTGACAATTTTGATTTAAAAAATGAGCATTTATCTATGGCGATCCATCTAAATGAGAATTCAAAAAAGGTCAGAGGCAATATCATGACCGATCAAAGAGACCGCCTGCGACAGTTGATTAAAGCCGCTACCACAGATGATATCAAGCTCATTAAAATTTTCCATGCGGTGCTGAGACCTCCCGACACAGTCAGACCATCTCTCATGAAAAAAACGGACCTGGACTTTTCAGCGTTAATGGTATTCGAGAATGACGACAAAATCCTTGCTGACATTCAATTTTCAGAAACCCTGGCTGCTCCTCTGAGCGAGTAGGGTTTTTAATTCATAGAATCGAAGATATGAACTTCGAAATCGCCATCGTTCTATCCATTCTAGCCGGTGCTGTATTTCTATTCATCAGCGGGTGGGTGCGGATGGATATTGTCGCCTTGATGGTAATGGTCAGCCTTGCAGCAACCGGTCTGGTCACCCCAGCGCAGGCACTTTCAGGTTTCAGCAATATGTCCGTGATTACTGTCTGGGCAATGCTGATCCTGAGCGCTGGTTTAGCAAAATCCGGTGTTGCCCAATGGGTTGGTATCAGGGTGCTTAAATTGGCTGGAAACAGCCAGGTCCGTTTGATCGTGCTGATCATGCTGGCGGCGGGATTGCTTTCAGGAATTATGAACAATATCGCTGTGGTCGCCTTTATGATCCCGGTGGTGATAGATATGGGTCACCGCACCCATATTCCAGCCTCGAAACTGTTGATACCGCTGGCCTTTGCATGCCTGTTGGGTGGTTTGGGCACAATGATTGGAACACCTTCTAATATATTGATCAGCGAAGCTACCTTCGAATTTGGATTGGAGCCGTTCAGACTGTTCGACTACACACCGGTTGGATTACCGCTTTTGTTGGCTGGCATACTTTTCTTTTCCTTGGTCGGATTTAACATGCTTCCATCCCGGTCAATCCGGAAAATAAGCCGCAAAACCGAAGAAGTAAAATCGAACGACCTTTTCGCTCTTGAGGATCAAATTTTTATTATCGATATCCAGAAAGCATCACCCCTGGCAGGGAAGAGATTAGGAGAAAGCCGTTTGAGCGCAGTGCTCGGGATTAATGTGATCGCTATTAACCGAAACGGCAAAACCCTGCTTTCTCCCACATCAAACGAGATCCTGGAAACGGGTGACCAGTTAATCGTCAGTGGAAATCGTGAAAAAATAACGGAGATTGGTGAAGGAGATCTTTTCATTGTTGATGAAAAGGAAATATCCATAAAAAGGATTTTATCTGAGGGGGTAAACTTGGCTGAGCTGGAAATTACATACGGCGACCCGTTTGCCAGAAAAACCATCGAACAGGTAGATTTTCGCAGGAAGTTTGGTGTAACGGTACTCGCTGTTGATAAACAGGGCGTTATCAGGCGCACAAATCTACACCGGATTCAGCTCCAAACTGGGGACAAAGTGCTGCTGCAGGGCACCCAGGAAAATCTACAGAAATTAGTAAAAGAAACCAGGGTGAAATTGAACGACGCCGGGTTCGCGGATTTATACCAGCTCAACGAGCGTCTGCTTGCGATTCAGATCCCTAAAGGTTCTATATTGGACGGGGCTGACTTGAAAAGCTCTCACCTTGGTGATGCGTTTGGTCTGACTGTGCTTGGAATTCAACGCGGTGAAAGTGGTTTTTTCTTGCCAGAACCGGAGGAAATCTTACTTGCCGGAGATACACTTCTGGTCGAAGCTGACCCAAAAGATATCAATACTGTTCTCGGTTTCAGGGAGATTTCTCTCAACGATGAAGATGGAAGATACCTGATTGCAGATCTCGAAAATGAAGAGGTAGGCTTCGTGGAAGTAGTCCTTTCTCCATACACTGCCCTTGTTGGGAAGAGCCTGCGCGAGGTGAATTTCCGTGAAAAATTTGGTTTGACAGTCTCGGCGATCTGGCGCGAAGGCAAGCAGTATCTTTCCAATCTGCGGGATATGAAATTGCGATATGGAGATGCTCTGCTGCTGCACGGGCCACGCGAAAAATTTAGACTGATTGGTGAAGAGCAGGACTTCATCGTTCTGAGCGAAGCGGTCTACACAGCTCCGCCTTCCGGAAAAACAATCACAGCAGTGGTATGTATGATGCTGGTTCTGGGACTTGTGATTACCGGAATCCTGCCGATTGCCATCAGCGCTGTACTCGGGATTGTTTTGATGATCTTGCTGGGTGTGCTGACAATGGAAGAAGCCTACCGGTCTATCGAGTGGAAAGCGGTTTTTTTAATCGCCGGCTTGATCCCGCTTGGGATCGCTCTTGAACAGAGCGGCGCGGCTGAAATGCTCGCAGGAGCAATAATAGCTCTACTCGGAGATTACGGACCTCTGATCATAACTGCAGGGTTGTTCCTTTGCACTACTGCAACAGCCCAGATAATCCCTAACCCTGCGGTAGCTGTATTGATGGCTCCAATCGCCTACAATACAGCAATCAACCTAGGGATTTCACCATACCCGCTGCTGATGGCAGTTGCAGTTGGCGCCTCAGCCGCGTTCCTGACGCCGTTTGGACATCCAGCAAACCTGCTTGTAATGGGTCCCGGAGGCTATCAGTTCAACGATTTTATAAAAACAGGCTTGCCGCTTATCGTATTAATACTGGTGGTACTGCTTGTTATCCTTCCATTCCTTTATCCATATTAATGATTATTTTCTCTGTGCTAACAAATAACTCTCCTAAATGATAGTTGAATAATCACTACCAGGCGTCATCCAAAGGAAGATTATGACTCAGCCTTTCACCCCTGAAATTGCCCTTACCCTCGCCATCATATTCGGGGCTCTGGTTTTGTTTGCGACTGAGAAACTGCGTGTGGACTTGATTGCCCTGCTGGTGCTGGTTTTCGTATCGGTCACTGGTCTCGTCAGCCCGGAAGAGGTGTTCTTGGGTTTCGCAAACCCGGCTGTGATCACAATATGGGCTGTTTACATTGTCTCCGGCGGTTTATTTAAAACCGGCGTCGCAGATATGATCGGCTCGTTGATCCTGAGAGTTTCGGGGGCCAGTGAAGCACGTCTTATTGTGGTCATTATGCTGGTCTGCGGTGGGATGTCCGCTTTTATGAACAATGTTGGCGCTGTGGCGGTATTAATGCCGGCTGTTATCGGGATTTCTCGTAAAACCAAAATCCCGGTCTCCAAACTGCTGATTCCGCTGGCATTCTCATCCCTGTTAGGCGGCAAGATGACCCTGATCGGCACTCCTGCGAATATACTCGCCCAGGGGATCCTGAACGCACGCGGGCTTCCCGCGTTCGGTTTCTTTGAAATCACCCCGATGGGCGCGGTTGTGCTCGCAACTGGGATTATTTACATGGTGCTTATCGGGCGCCATCTGCTCCCTATTCGCGAAACTGCAACCGATCCGGCAATCTCCAAGCGCTTGAAGAAATATATCAGCCAGGTGATGGTCAGCGAAGAGAGCCCTCTGGTAGGAAAAAACCTTTATGAATCGAGACTTGGAGCAGATTACAGTCTTAATGTGCTTTCCATCATCCGGAACAGTAGACCAATGGCTGGTTTGCACCGGGATACCATAATCCGCGCAAATGACCATCTTATCCTGGAGGGAGCCGCTGAAAACCTGATTTCATCCGGAGAAGAATTAAGCCTGATTCTGCAGGTTGATCAGGAAGTAGATCTGGCGACACTGGATACCGAACAATCCTATATTTTTGAAGCCACTCCTGCACCGCGCTCAACGATTGTGGGTCAGACTTTGAAAGATATTAATTTCCGTGACCGTTTTGGATTTACAACAATTGCAGTCTGGCGCCAGGGCGCTGTGATCACCGAACAACTGCGTGATATTCGGCTGCGGTTCGGGGATGCCCTTCTGCTGCAGGGCGCTCCTGGACGAGCGCGCCAGCTAAAAACGGGCAATGAATTCTTAGTCCTGGATCAACTTGAGGTTGAACCGGTACGCCGCTCGCGGGCCCCGGTCGCGGGTGGAATAATGCTGCTCGTGATCGGGCTGGCAATCTTCAGCGACTTGGGAATCGCAACTTCAATGGTGATTGGATCGGTCGCAATGGTTCTTTCTGGATGCCTGAACATGGACGAGGCTTATAAGAGCATCGACTGGCGAACTGTTTTCCTGGTCGGTGGCATGCTTTCGCTGGGTATGGCGATGGACAATACCGGTACGGCTCGCTTCCTGGCTGATCTGCTGCTCGGCTCTCTGGGAGCTTATGGGCCGCTTGCAATGCTGGCGGGCATATACCTGTTGACTGCTCTGATAACCCAGCCGATGTCCAATGCTGCTGCGGTTGTCCTGATGGTTCCGATCGCACTGGATTCTGCTTTCGGTCTTGGAGCAAACCACCTAACCTTCACCATGGCGGTCGTTATCGGCGCTGCCACGAGCTTCCTTTCCCCGGTCGGGCATAAAGCCAATGTGCTTGTGTTCGGTCCTGGCGGTTACCGCTTCTTCGATTATCCCCGGGTGGGTTTTCTGCTCACGATCGCCCTGTTCATCGTATCGATGATCTTTTTGCCTATCTTCTGGCCGTTTTACCCGTAATTTTTTCCTTTATCCAGCACGGTTGGAACATAACCGCTGTGACCATTTGCAGCCAATTACAATACTGATTTCAACATTTATACACCGGCCCAGTTACAGATAGCTGTTTTTAAAAGTGTGGCGTTACCTGAAATGTGAATGTTGGTTATTATCAGGGATGAAATTTACTTAGAAATCCTCTTCTTGCCTCTTAAAAATAATATTTAAAATTCGTGGAAAATCGACATATATTGCAAATCATTATTTACATTAAAAATAGTTTTATATGGATTTAAGGAAATCTTTATTGACTTCCTTCTCCGGCAGATATATATTATACGGGTCAGATCAATTTTACTAAATTTAAGGATCTGGTAAACCTTTTCGCAAGAACGGAGGTGACTAATGAAAAGAACAGCGTTAATTTTTGTCGTTCTGCTGGCGCTGGTGACCGCTGGCGCAGCCTACGCGATCACATTTGGGGAACCGGATGGAACAAACCACCCTAATGTAGGTGCAATGATTGTGCTTGAACCAGACGGAATGAAATATCTTTACTGTTCAGGAACTCTGATCTCACCAACAGTTTTCCTAACTGCAGCACATTGTACCGCTGCCGCAGCAGCTTATGGAGCAGCGCCTGATGATGTTTTCGTAACCTTTGATCCTGTATATGATTCCAAGGCTAAATTGATCTCAGGAACTTATCATCTAAACCCCAACTATGGGCACGATTCACATGACCTTAATGATGTAGCTGTTATAACCTTAAACAGACCTGTCAAGAACATTGAACCAGCAAAATTACCGAAGGAGGGGTTACTCGATGAATTGGAAAAGGCGCATAATCTAAAGTATCAAGAATTTGTCACAGTCGGGTACGGACGTTTGCGGAATGAAAAAACCGGAGGTCCGCATGTGATTGGAGAGGCTGGCGAGCGCTATTTTGCTGAACAATCATTCCTGGCGCTCAAACCCTACTGGCTGCAGCTTTCGATGAACCCCTCAACAGGAAGCGGTGGGACCTGTTATGGCGATTCCGGCGGTCCGCACTTCCTGGGCGAAACAAATATGGTTGTTTCGTTAACAGTCACCGGTGACGCCTGGTGTCGAGCGACCGATGTGACCTACCGTTTGGATACCGATTCGGCCCGCTCATACCTGTCGCAATTTGTGACCCTACCGCAATAACCTTAAAATTAATCTTCATTCAGATAAAAAACCTTCGATTGTTGGACATGAAACTATAGACAAATATTAGGGAGACCTATGATTAAAAACAGGTCTCTCTAGTTTGTTTAATTAATCATTTATAGCTTAGAAGCACTTTTTTACTGGAAAATATTCAAGAAAGAAAGTATGTTGCTGGCTTGAAATCGGCGTATTGCTATTTGTTAGCTATTAAATAGAATATTAGCTTCCGAATTAAGCTGTCTATATTAATCATACTCAAAGCAAATACCAGAACTGTTAGTGATATAAATTTAATCGATCTAACAGAAACATAATTTAAACCAGCAGGAGGACTTGCAAAATGAGCGATGTGTTCAGCAGAATCTGGAAACCCGATGAGGGTAAAAAAAGGTCGTTTAAAAACCTGAAAATATCTCTGGTGAAAATTGAAAATGAATTCGAACTGTTGGAAATTCTTGGCGAGTATATTGCTTCTAAAACCGAGGATAATCCCTCCATCGATAGGGCTACAAGGGACTCTTTTCTGATTCATTTCAGAAGAATTCACAATTTTCTTTATGCAAAAGACACCGATAATAAAAGTATCGTTGCATCGGATTTTTTTGAAAACGCGGATGTGTGGACAACTGGAAGGATCAAGGAGACAAAAACCAGCAAAGATTTTAATAAACTCGCAGATAATGCGCTCCAGAGTTTTTCTTACGGTGACGACGATTCAATTCTTGGTATCAGCAGTGAGGACTTCAAATCCGCTGTTGATGATATTGGAAATGTGTTCAAGCAGTTTATAAAATTGAATCTCCCGTCTGAAACACCGGAAGAGCTGGAAATCGAAAGAGGGGATGAAGGAGATGTAGGACCATTGCCAGTTGGAAAAGACAAAGAAATTCCTGTGAAAGAATACGGGGGCGATATAGTTCTATACAGAACATTTCTAAATACAGATGGGATTCTCGAAGTTCAAGTCCTACATACCAATAAATCAGTAAGAGCTTTGATCACAAACCACGATGGTGAACCGAACTACTTTTTAACTAACATCGAAAAATATATTAATCACCAGCAATCAGCCAGGAGATGGCTGGCTGAGGTTGTAACGGATAACCAACCTCTCTTTGAGGAAAACAAGGTTAGATTCATAATGTCCGAATTAGATTGATAGTTGATAGATCAACTTTAGCTTTCCCCCACTTCCGGCAGTCTCATTTAATTTATACAAATCTACCAAATCCCAATTTGGACAACATCTCCAGTTTTGGAAAATCTAAGTGGCGAACTCCAGAAGTGTGGGGAAGCACGGTCGATGCCGGGAGAGAGATAATCGATAAGATGTTTGATGATCTGGGATTTCACGCGGAGACCTTTTTGAAATCCCAGCGACCGCCGACGACGATGTTACGGCTAAGAACACACTTTAAAACAACGCCGATATCGTTTTGGTCGGCTCCGAAGTTTAGTATCAGACTTAGATTCCTGGTAACGAATTGCTGCCCCCCATATTAGCGCCGGACAGGAATTCGAGCCAGGATGTACACTCCCAGCAAGATTGTATCGGGCAACTTTGTACACTAGGCTGAGTTCATGCGCCTCAACCTGGACCCGGGCGGCGGTAAAGGCGGAACCTGCTTCGGTTATTCGGGCGGTCCCGACCTGCTGGGTGGAACCAATACTGTCCTGGCGGTCAAGTCCTACGTGGCCAATATAAACTGCTCGGGAGTCGGCTACGCCTCCCGGATAGATATACCCGAAGTACTGGAATAGGTTGGAACTTTCCTGCCCTAACTATTGATTAGAACCTGATCGGAATAAGAGCCGCCAGAAAGGCGGCTCTTATCACATCTCAAACAGCCCGGGTTTACTGCCCGAAAATAAAATCGTGCCCAATCTGGGTATCCGTTCGGTAACCGTAATCCGCGCCGACGCAATTGTAATTATTTCCCCATGACACCACTCCAACGACGATATTGCTGTCTGCCGGGTAAAATATCGGGCCGCCGGAATCCCCCATGCAGGCCCCGCCTTCACCCTGCACTTCGCTCGGGTTGTTGGAAGTATGGATCCCGAAACCGCCCGTATTGGCGCTATTTAATTCAATGATTTTAGAAGTGGAGGTATAACGAATTTTCTCATTCTCTTCTCGTGGGTAGCCTGACTGTAACCCATAACCAACTGTGCGTATGATGAGATCTTTCTGTCCAAGTTTTGTTTCGAGACCATCAAGCGCACCTACATCTGCTACTTCGCCATAATTCTCCATTTTTACTTTCTTTTTCAAGTGTACCAAACCCAGATCATAAGTGTTGGGAAACTGGGACCAGTAGTCATCATACTCAGGGTGCGCCTCTGTCCAACCCTCATAACAAGTATACGGGTCACAGCTTACATAGCCCAGGTCATCATTCACCCATTCAAGCTGTTCAAGGTCAGAATCAAACATCACCTTGGCATATGAAGTACCGTAAGTGCAGTGCCCGGCGGTCAGGAACAATTTCTCTCCTATTAATGTCCCACTGCAGCGCCATAAATAATTATCTCCATCATCATAGAAAAGCGCCAGCCCAACATAGGGATGCCCCTCCCCGTCCAGTTCTCCATAGGTTATTGCATACGCTACGCTGGCAATAACCAGTAGTAAAACCAACGTTAGTGTGAGAATAAACAGCTTTCTTAACATTTACATCTCCTTTAATAAATAGGTATAGTATTTCCGTTCCTAGGGCTTAAATAATTACAGCCTTCCATGGGTTTGCCTCAACACACTTTATCTGTTGTTTTAATGAATAAGCCTTATCTGAACTGATTACCTAACTCCCACATTCGAGTCAATTCTGAAGGATAGAGATGTGGACGATGGGCAGGCATATCCATTCTGTTCAACCTTCCACTTTGAAAAGTCCCAAATGTGTTAAATTTTCCAATATCTAGATGGACATCAGGAGTTGTTTCACTAAAAACCAGACCTTTAAACACAGGATTATCCTTTTTTGTCCTCAATGAATTTGCATACATAGAGGTTTCAAATGAAGACAATCCCTTTATTCTAATATCCACAGCTTTTCCTTGACTATGAAGATCGTTGCCCGCAGTCAGAAACCTACCATCGTTGAACCTAAAATTCAAATCCGGTGTACGATAACCTTCCTGAATAAAAATCGGTCGATTACCAGATGCTTCTCTAAGTCTTTCAAGGCGGTTAACCATACCTAAGTCCAACTTAATTTCATTACTATTATCCAGACTCCGGAATTCTGAATATCTAAAGTGTGGACTGATCTTTAATTTCCAATCTTTATTTCTCTGGAAAGTTCCTTCAATCATCCTTGTTTGTTTGTTGTATGTCAAGCCTTTTGGTAAATTTAATGGTTTAGCCATCACAGTCCTCCTATTCAAGAACTTTATTATTTTTTAAAATTTTTTCTAATCCAAATAGACAATCTCCGACGAAACCGCTCATCGAAGTTAAATAAGACCGGTAAGGCAAACCGGTTTAGATAATTCCCAATAATGAAATTTTGATGAATAAGGAAAGAAACAAAAAGAGTTTGCCAGTCTAAGGCGATTTCATTATACCAAAAATATTTATTATTATTTGAAATTCGCAAATGAATTTGATTCAATTCTGAAAGATCAAAATTGGTGAACAATCCATACGCTTTTCGGTTGAACACCTTTGCGCTCCCCCTTGAACCTAGCGATTCACGGTTCGATTTTTTCGGATATCCGTGCATCATGAGGTTCGTTTTGGTGGGCGCGGAGGGACTCGAACCCACGACCTCACGGATGTGAACCGTGCGCTCTAACCGGCTGAGCTACGCGCCCTGTGGGACAAAATTATAATCCATCCAATCGCGCCGCGCAAGCAACCATTAGTCAATGTCAACTTATTCCGTTGGATTATGCTCTGCCTTGCATCCAGAGAATAACTTGAAGCCGCTCTTTCCTAACAATTTTAATAGTTCACTGCTGCCTGTCTGATAATCCGATTTTTACATGTATAATTACTTACCGGTTCTGTAATTCGCATTTATTCTTTTACGGTTAAGTGATTCAATGCAGAATAATAACAAGCCGGGGGCTGTTTTATTGATAAGCAGCGGGGGAATCCTGAGGCAGATTTTTTTACCTATCCTTTCCAGTGATCTGGTTCCGTATTTAAATCTGATCGACGCCCAGGAATTCTCGCGCCAGATCAACAGTCAACCACCCGATGAGAATGAAGCACCTCAGATCATTTTTCTTGATATATCAAACAAAGACCTTTCCAAAAAAATCAGGGCGGAGATACAGGAAACAGCCGTCTATAAATCCATCCCTCTTATCGACATCCAGGTTTCGAGCGATATCTCAGACCAGCGTTTGATTGATAAAATTCTCAAAATTGCTGAACAGGGAATTAAGTTTAGGGGGAGCGTTTCTGCACCGGTCGACAGCAAAGAAATGGTCTATATCCCAGCCGGTGTATACAATCGCCGGCGCGGTATTTCACCATCTTTTTCAGAAGTGGAAAGAGACTCCAGATCAGGGTCTTTCACGCACGCATTTTATATGGACCGCTACCCGGTGACCAACCAGGAATTTTATGAATTCGCGCAGGCAAAAAAGCACCCAGCTCCTGCTGAAAGCTGGAAGGATGGCAGTTATCCGCCTGATAAAAGCGACCATCCGGTCACCGGAGTACGCTGGGATGATGTCCTGGCGTATGCAGATTGGGCGGACAAGCACATTCCAACTCCCGACCAGTGGGAAAAAGCCACCTTTGGAGAAAGAGGCCAAAATTTCCCCTGGGGCGATGATTTTGTCTTGGATTTATGCAACGTTTCTGAAAGCGAAATAGGGGGAACTACGCCGGTGGGCTTTTATTCACCTGAGGGGGATTCTCCTTATGGGATAAGCGACCTTTTTGGTAACGTCTGGGAATGGGTATATGAATGGACCACATCAGCCGAAACCCGTATGCTGATGGGTGGAGCTTTCGATACACCCAGGAAATATCTGCTTCCCCCTTATTACGCCCGTGTGCATGCCAACCCTGGTCTGGCAGGCGCAAATTTCGGTTTCAGACTCTGCTCCCTACTGAAAGTCCAGCATCTGGAAGATTTTTGATAAAATACTGTTGAGGCTTACTTGAATCCAGAAATTATTAAAATTCTGATTATCACAAACGACAAATTCGAAATGGAAATGCTGTCTAGTGCACTAAGGAAGGACAGCTACCAGGT
Organism: Anaerolineales bacterium; assembly: GCA_046259385.1. GTDB lineage: Bacteria > Chloroflexota > Anaerolineae > Anaerolineales > UBA4823 > CAVWDI01. The sequence goes on along the minus strand of JBJYWI010000244.1, from coordinate 12,891 downwards.
TTTTTATTCTACATATAGGGAGAATGCGCTTGGTTTAGCGCACCAGGTTCTGCCGCATTTGTTCATCCTAGCTGAAAATCCATCTTCCGAGGGCAGTTACCAACTCTGCAAGCAGTTCAGAAATTCGATGCGTTTTGCCTCCGTCCCAATCCTGATGCTTATTAACAGCGCTGAAGAACCATTTAGGGATGAGTTTATCGACGCTGGCGCAGATGATTACATCCCAAAACCAATCAACCCACACGAGTTGAATTTCCAGATAAAAATGCTGTTAGCGCGCACCCGACACTATATCCACGCCAGCCCTTTGACAGGCTTACCGGGTAACCCGGATATTGAACTTGAAATCCGATATCGGCTCGAGCGAGGAGAAGATCTTGCGGTCGCGTATATAGATATTGACTATTTTAAATCCTACAATGACACTTACGGCTGGCTGGCTGGCGATAATGTTATCCGCCAAACCGCCGAAATTATCCTGGACACAGTCGAACGGATCTGCGGGGAACATTGTTATGTCGGTCACCTGGGCGGTGATGACTTCATAACCATCATGCCCACCGAATATGCAGAGGAGACTGCCCGGGAATTAATCGCACATTTCGACCTAGCGGTACCGGAGTTTTATCCCCAAAATGATTTAAACAGAGGTTACATACTCCAGCATGACCGCCAGGGAAACCTGTACTGCTTCCCACTGCTTTCCATCAGCATCGCAATATGCACCAACCGGCACCAGGAACTTGTACACCCGGGACAGGTTGCCCAGATCGGGATCGAATTAAAAGAACATCTAAAAACAAAGCTGGGCAGTAATTTTCTGATCGACCGCAGATAACAGCCATAGTGAGACTTATCCATTCAGCTCGGTGAAAACAACTAACCTCATTGACCGGGAATTCAGCACAAGTTATAATTTGAACAAATTAAATATATCCTTCGGGGCAGGGTAAAACCACACTTGTCTTGTTCATAGATCTTCCCCTTGAGATAATAGGGTGTTTGTGTGCAGCGAACAAGCGTGGCGATTCCCGACCGGCGGTAAAGCCCGCGAGCGTAATCCAACAGCGCATGATCCGGTGAAATTCCGGAGCCGACGGTACAGTCCGGATGAGAGAAGGACAAGGTTATTGGCATTTGCGATGTGATTGTCAATAGGTGATGCCTCCATGATGTGGAGCAATTCCTCAGGGAACAAGGTGATAAGTCCTGTTCAATTCTGAAAAGATGCTTCGCTTCGCCAAAGGCACACCGTGCGTTACTCAGCTTGACAGTTAAACCATAAAGTTATCCCACAATCTGAATGCTAACTAATCCACACCCGCCCCGGGGTTATCCACCTGCGGGGTTTTTTATTCCCCGGGGTTATTAAAAGTATGGGAAATAGATCGGAATTAACAATAGACCGGACTGGATAAAGTAAAGTGGAAAAGAAAAACAGGGATTACCAGCCTGGTGACAGCAAGCATCCCAAACGATGGGGTAATTTATGGCTGATCGCGGTTTCAGTATTGGTTGGAATACTGATCTGGCATCTCGGAACTGATATCAGCGGCATTCCAGCATTTATCCTCCCCCCACCCGGCCTGGTTCTGGAGCGGTTCAGCCAATCTGTAAGCGACGGCAGCCTGCTGCGCCATTCAATCTACACTCTGGAAGAAGTGCTGATCGGTTTGGCGCTTGGGGTGATTGGAGCGACCTCCCTGGGCTATCTGCTTGCAAAATCGCCAGCGGTCGAACGACTCCTCTCCCCCTATGTGGTTGCCAGCCAATCGGTGCCTATCGTCGCAATAGCCCCACTGCTGGTGATCTGGTTTGGCCCCGGTTTGCTTTCAAAAGTGCTGATCTGCGCCCTGATTGTATTCTTCCCGGTGCTGGTTAACACCATCGTCGGGCTGCGGTCTGTACCAGACGACCTGCGCGATCTGATGCGTTCGCTGCAGGCTTCCCGCTGGCAGGTATTCAGCATGCTGGAAGTCCCTGCTTCCCTGCCGATATTTCTGGGCGGGTTGAGAATTGGAGCAACGCTAGCAGTCATAGGGGCGGTTGTAGGTGAATTTGTCGGCGCTGATAGAGGCCTTGGTTTTATGGTCAACCGCGCTCGCGGCCAGTACGATACCGCTCTTGTTTTTGTTGCTGTTCTTGCATTAATCTTTATGGCGCTCTCTTTATACGGAACTGTATCCCTTCTAGAAAACCGCCTGCTCTCATGGCAGCACAAACCCGACACTCCTGCCCAATCAACAAAATTGTAGCCAGGAAACCAATGAAAAATACTCACCAAGGTGAATTCAACCTTTCCAGGAGAGAAACCAATGTCCAATTTTGCTAGAAAAATCTTCATCCTTTCCGTTTTGATGGTAACCGCCTGCACAAATGCGGTTGGACCGCGCGAGTCTGAATCAACATCCGCTGCTCTGACCAGAATAAGACTGCCCATGGGTTACATCCCGAGTGTACAGTATGCGCCTTTTTATGTTGCTGATGGACTTGGTTTCTTTAAGGATGCCGGGCTGGAGATTGAATTTGATTACAGCCCCGAAACCGATGGGGTTGCACTGGTCGGCGCAAATGAACTCCAGTTCGCCCTGGTTTCAGGGGAACAGGTACTGCTGGCAAGAGAACAGGGAATTCCAGTGGTATATGTACTAGGCTGGTGGCAGGATTACCCGGTGGCAGTAAGCGCCCTGAAAGATCAGAAACTTAACAAGCCTGCCGACCTTGAAGGGCTGAAAATCGGCATTCCTGGCCTGTATGGTGCAAGCTATATCGGACTGCGGGCCCTGCTCTCCGCGGCGGGTCTCGAAGAGACGGATATAAACCTTGAATCAATCGGCTACAACCAGGTGGAGGCGCTGATCGCAGACCAGGTTGAGGCGGTGGTTATTTATGCAAATAATGAACCGATACAGCTGGAGAATTTGGGTTATGAGGTCAACACCATCCGGGTTGCAGATTACGTATCGCTGGCATCTAACGGGCTGATTACGAACGAACAGACACTGCACGAAAACCCAGAACTGGTAAGGAAAATGGTACAGGTGGTCTTAAAAGCGCTGGAAATATCCATCAACGATCCAGACGGCGCCTATTCCATCAGCATGGATTATGTTGAAGGGCTCGATACAGCAGACCGTCAGGTCCAGATGAAAATACTCGAATCATCGATAGATTTCTGGAAAGCGGACCAGCTGGGTTATTCTGATCCACAATCCTGGATAAATATGCAGGAGGTCTTAATTTCAATGGGTTTGCTCAGCGGCGAACTGGATCTGGAAGAAGCCTATACAAATGAATTCATAAAATAAATAATAGCTGCTCATACTTCTTATCGGTTCAAACCAACAGTTTTTAAAAATCAATCTGGCGTACTATGGTAAAAAAAAGCAGCCCACCCGCAATCCAATTAAAAGAGGTCAGCGCCCTCTTCAGGGGTAATAATGGCAATCTGCTCGCACTTGACAATGTATCTTTTGATGTCAGTGACCAGGAGTTCCTGTGCGTTCTGGGACCGTCCGGAAGCGGAAAGAGTACCCTGCTCAGGATTCTTGCTGGTTTGCTGCCTCCAACAAGCGGATTGGTTTTCTATGGGGATCAGGTGATTTCCAGCCCAAAAGAAGGGATCGGGTTTGTCTTCCAGCATGCCAACCTGATGCCCTGGCGATCTGTGTCTGCTAATATTACACTCCCGCTGGAGATTATAGGATACCCGGGAAACCTGGCAGCCGAGCGGGTCTCCGAGATGGTAGAATTGGTCGGTCTGGTTGGGTTTGAGAATACACTGCCGCGCGATCTTTCAGGCGGGATGGCACAGCGGGTCGCAATCGGGCGCGCTCTGATCCACGACCCCCAGGTTCTGCTCCTGGATGAACCATTTGGATCTCTGGATGCATTAACCCGCGAACGTATGGGCAGCGAACTTATGCGAATATGGCAGATGCGTCGTAAAACAGTTATTATGGTCACACATTCCATATCCGAAGCCTTATTCCTGGCAGATCGGGTTCTGGTGCTCAGTTCTCGCCCGGGCACAATCAGTTATGATTTAGAAATACCCTTTAGGAGACCTCGCCAAGAAAATATTCAATACTCAACTATGTTCGGAGAGCTTGCGCGCGAACTGCGTGGTGTTATCGGTGAAAACCGCCAGCTAAATATAGACGGAAAGCCCAGAATACCAGACAGAGAGGGATAACTTTGAAAAAAAGGATACTAATATTCGTTGTAATTGCCACCATTCTGGTTGCGCCCACCCTGGCAGGCGCACAGGATAATCAATCCCTAGCTGCAGTTGAAGTGGATTTGTGGCCGGAATTTGATAAACCCTCTATGCTGGTAATTTATTCCCTTACGCTTTCCCCTGAAACCAATCTTCCGATGGAAATGGAATTTCTAATCCCGACTGTAGGCGGTGTACCGAACGCAGTGGCGGCTTTGCAGCCCGACGGGATACTGATTGACCTGCCATACGAGCAGATCCCGGGTAATGATTTTTCCCGTCTAGTTTTCACCGCCCCAACTCCCCAAATCCAGATTGAATATTATGATCCCAGTCTTGAGAAAGACGGCGACACCCGCCGCTTCGAATACCGCTGGCCGGGTTCATACAAGGTGGAGCGTTTCCAGATTGAAGTCCAGCAGCCTCCCAGTGCCACAGATATGCGCTTTTCACCAAGTCTGGGGAAAGGTTCGGTTTACTCAGATGGCCTTACTTATTATAACTCCGACCTAGGCTTGCTGCCTCTGGGGCAAACCTTCGCGATCAATCTTGAGTACCATAAAGATAATGACGACCTCACTGCGCCAAATATGCCGGTTGCTCCGAGCGGACCAATCGAAGAAACCACCAGCGTGGAAATAACTTCCCGGGAGTTTCTTCCATGGCTGCTTGGCGGTTTGGGTGTATTGCTGATCGCCGGAGGCGCGGTGTGGTACTGGCATTCAGGCCGGCGGACTTCATCATCAAAACTCACACCGCGCCGGCGGAAAATATCCACTGAGGCGGGGCTCAGTCTGGATGAGGACGAGCACATATACTGCCACCAGTGCGGCAACCGCGCCAACCCTGGGGATCGTTATTGCCGGTTCTGCGGATCACAACTCCGGCGCGGTTAGCAGCAGTACATTTCTCGAGAGTGGCGATTCACACTGGTTATTATGCGGTGTGGCATATGCCTTGGTCGGCAGGGCTTCCCAGCTGCATCCCACAATGGTAAGAGCAATCATAAATATCAAGGACAGGATCAGAATTGACGTTTACCTTTTTATGGCTTACTTTTGGATCATTTTAAAAAATATGAGATGAACATAATCTGTTACAAAATTCAAGAAGTATGCTATATTTATATAAGAAAATGTCATAATAAGTAATGCCAAATATAATTTTTGCTTATCGGTTCTGCTCATGTGAATTTATTATGGAAAATAGTTGCAAATTGGGGGTTTCCCGTTACAGAATTATTGGATGTTGAAATAATGATCGGACCACCCCACATAATACTGTATCGGCACCCTGGAGGTAACAAATGCTCGATTCCCACCAGTTAAATGTATTTCTGACAGCCGCTGAAGCGTTGAATTTCACACAGGCAGCCCAGCGCCTGCATATGAGCCAGCCAAGCGTAAGCCAGCACATCCAAACGCTGGAGCGCCATTTCAATACAACTTTATTTGCAAGAACTGGTAGAAATCTCCAGCTCACCGATGCCGGTTTAGCTCTGGTTCCTCTGGCGCGAGAAATGGTCAACCAATCCACCCTGATTGAAGAGACCATGGCTTCCTTGGAAGGTAAGGTGTATGGACACCTAATGGTCGGATGCAGCACCACACCTGGGAAATACATTCTGCCCAGCTTACTGGCAAATTTCCACCGCCAGTTCCCGAAGGTGAAAGTCACCTGCCAGGTCTCTCCCCAGACAGCAGCGGTAGAACGACTTAATGATGGTCATGTCCACTTTGCCCTGACAAGTTTTTCTCCCGACTCCTACAAAGATATTGAATTCCGCAAATTTATGATAGATCCGGTAATCCTGATCGCTCCAGCAGACCACCCCTGGGCACGGAGCGGAGAAATACCCGCGGAGCAATTGTTCAAAGCCGATTTTATCCTCAGGGAACCAGATTCCGGTACCTACAAGGCTGTCCAGGAAACTCTGGATGAGATTGGGGTTGACATCAAGAATTTACACACTCTGCTTACGCTTGGAAATTCAGAGGCGATCGCGCTTTCGGTTCAGGAAGGGTTAGGGGTTGGGTTCGTTTCCCGAATCGTGGTCACCAAATTGAAACCAGGTCACGTGGTAGAGATAAAAGTCAAGGGATTGGATATTTGTCGCGAGATCCAGTTCGGACGCAACACACGCCGCCAACCCACAACCGCCCAAGAGGCTTTCTGGAAATTCATCATGGAGTTGGAAACTTCCTTTGATGGCTTAATCCCTGAAAATAATTTCGAACTAGAGTCTGTTTGACTCATTTGTGCCCTTTGCCAATCATGATACCAGCTTCCGAAGCGCCTACTCGCAGGTAAGTTTTATCCTAAGCTGGATCTTGCTCAATAATCCCCTGGTTCGAGAAATAGCCCCGATAACCGTAATTGATGGCATCCTGCTATCTATTACCCTAGTTTTGCTTGCCTTTTTCATCGATGATCACTATTCTAATTATGAGTTGAATCTAAATTCTATTTCGTCGGGTAAAAACTCTGAAACTCAAGCTAATAATTCGAATTTAAAAGAGAGTTTACATATAGTTCATTAATCTTAATTTATTCTCTGAACTATATATGTAACAATAATTCTGTTTTGTAATATTCTTTTTGCATTTTAGATTAAAAAACAAGAAGTTTTGAGTGCTCATCTTAATTTCAGCTAATATTTAAGATATAATTTGTCGAACTGTATGAGAATGGGGTTGTTACATTGATTGTCGAATCCATTCAGCTCATACATATGCATTCGACTAACAAAAAAAACTTTGGTGGAGGTGAAATTAAAATTAAATTTTAACGCTTTATACAAATTGTTGATAATGTGTTTGATTATATAACACATCATGAGGAGATTGCATATGAACAAAAAATACTTAATAGTTGGAATCTTAATCCTCGGTCTTGCTTTGGTATTGTCAGCTTGTGCAGGTGCAGAAGGACCCCAAGGTCCAGCAGGACCTGCAGGAGCTGCTGGACCAGCCGGACCTGAAGGACCTGAAGGACCTCCAGGACCTCCAGGACCTCAGGGAGAACCCGGCCCAGCTGCAGAAATGGCGGAATTAACCTGTACCGAATGCCACAACGACACCTCTTTGATCTCTGGGAAAATGGTCGCCTGGGAGGAGTCCCTCCACGGCAGCGGTGAGGCGACGGCTTATGCCGGTGGAAGACCAGACTGTGCTGGCTGCCACTCTGGAGGTGGGTTCAGTGCCGCAATTGCTGCTGGCGTCAACAATGCCGGACCTCAAGAATCAGCAGATCCAAATCCAAGCCGACCAGACTGCCGGGCTTGCCATATGGTTCACAACACATACACCTCGGAAGATTGGGCTTTGAGGACTGTTGAACCAGTTGCTCTTTTTGCATTTGAAGACGTTTCATTCGTCGGAGGTGAAGGCAACCTGTGTGCCAATTGCCACCAGCCACGCACTCAGATCGCTGAAGCAGTTGAAGGCATGATTGAGGTCACAAGCACCCACTGGGGTCCCCACCACGGTCCCCAGTCTGCAATGCTGCTTGGCATTGCAGGTGCCGGTGGTGTTGAAGGCAGCCCAAGTTCACACGCAACCACGGTGGAAAATACCTGCGTAAGCTGCCACATGGGTGAAGGCGATGTTCACACCTTCGAGCCCAATGTCGCTGCCTGCCAGGGCTGCCATGCTGATGCCGAAAACTTCGATATAAATGGTGCCCAAACAGAAGTTCAAGGGATGCTTGACGAGCTTGAAGCTGCTCTGGTTGCCAAGGGATTGCTCGATGAAGAAGGTCATCCAGCAGTTGAAAGTCTGCCTGAGAACGATGCTTATGCCCTGTGGAACTGGATCTACATCGCCCACGAGGACAAGAGTTTAGGTGTCCACAACCCAGCATATACAAAAGCCTTGCTTGAAGCATCTTTGGAATTCCTTCAATAGTCGTTATTTAAGTAACAGCCCCTCTTAATAAGTGAAATCAGAGCTGCCATAGGCAGCTCTGATTTTTTGTTTGTAAGTTTTTTGTACAATAGAGAGAATATAATATTTGTCGCTTTATCAGTTATCCAAAGCCCCTGCATAAATCCAATCAATAATAATTTGTATCTCAGAGTCAGGAAGTTTACCACTTGGAGGCATAATGGACCCTTCTGTTTGGGTTCCCATAAGCTTATGTATCAACAGGCTGTTTTCAACATCTCCAGGGATGATCACAGGCGCGTTATTTCCGGTAGTCATAACAGATTCGTAAGTTGATGCATCCCAACCGCCAAATGTGCCGTGGCAGGCAGCACAATTGTTATCAAATAGCGGGATTACGTCCTCATTGAATGAAATGGCAGTTTCTTCAGCTTGTGAAGTCGTTCCCTCCGCTTTGAAGTTACGGATTACTTCGACAAGTTGTTGTATCTGATCGCTTGTTAAAATTGCCCCCCAGGCGATCATTGGAGTAGCTTCGTGACCAAGATTTATTGAATCAAAAATTTCCTGGTCACTGTTCTCTTCTTGAAATTCTGGGGCAGACAGGGGTGGTCCGGTCCCACCTTCCCCCTGCACTCCATGGCACTGAGAACAGAGTTCGCTGTAAATATCAGATCCGTTGAGTGAAATCTGTTCTGAGGATGTTATCACTTCCGGCGGCAGTTCAACAGGCGGATTATCCTGCCATGAACGGATATATGCCACTACTGCGTCTATTTGATCATCCTCCAGGGGTCCTCCAAAACTGCTCCCAAAAGGAGACATTCCGAAGTTTGGTTGACCTTGGGAAATAACTGCTCTTAAGGTGAAGTCATCACGTGTGTTGAGGTATTCAGCGGTACTTATAGGTGCGATGATGTCGTCGGGTCGAGTCGGATTCGGTCCTCCTTCCCCAAATTCACCATGGCAGGAGGCGCAATTAGAGGCAAACAACTGCTGACCAATCTCCGAGGAAGTCCCTTTTACAACATTGATTGTATAGCTCACAAGGGCATCCAGTTGTTCTGCGGTTAGAGAATCTCCCCAAACAGGCATAACCTCGTGTGGCCCGCCGCTTTGGATGATATCGCGGGCCGTATCAACACTATCCGCCTGCGGGATGCGTTCACCATGGCAGTCAGAGCAATGTTGGTCAAACAACTCTTTTCCCCTTGCTGACGAGCTTGGATCAACCACATATCTCGCAAGCTCATCCAGATCTCTTGGATTCAGCCGCTCCTGCCAGGCTGGCATTTCGAGATGCTGGCCTCCCTCGCTAATGATTTTCGCCAGCTGCTCTTCATCACCCGAATACCCCAGAGCACTTCCATGGCAAGGAGAGCAATTTATTGCATACAGCCGCTGTCCATCCGGAGCAGCTAAAAAGTTGAGGAGTTTTGTTCTGCTTTCAATGTCCAATACCTCAGTCCACTCAGGGATATCAAGGCCAGCATGGGGCAGGTAACTCGAACCTTGTTCGAGGGCGTTCTTCAATTCCAGAGGGTCTCCAGCTACCAGTTCCGAAACATTATGGCATTTGCTGCAGTTATCCACGTAAAGTTCGTTTCCCCCGGGTGATAGGATAAAACCTGCCAGAGCATCTATCTGGTCTGTGGAAAGATCCGCATTCCAGGCGGGCATACCTTCATGTTTCCCCTGCGAAATAATTGAGTGCAAGTTAGTATCCTCGCCGACATCAATCTTCGCGCCGTGACATCCCGCACAGTTCTCCGCGTACAATGCTGCAACTTCATCACCCTGTACTACCGCGGTTGGAATAGGTGCTTCTCTGTAAGCCTGGATCGAAAGTAACGCAATACTGAAAACTGCAAATAACGTGATGCCTGATATTACTGGCCGACTGAGAAAATGCCTTTTTGGGCTGCTGTCAAGGAAAGGCAGCGTAAAAAGTAGAATGATACCCAGAGCAGGTAAGAGAAAAACACCTAAAAACTCAATGCTTCCAGGGAAGTATTTAAGCAGTTGGAATAGAAATAGGAAATACCATTCAGGTCTAGGAGTGTAATTTGTGTCCGTTGGATCTGCTCGGGCTTCAAGCTGAGCGCCAACAAAATATGCCAAGCTTACAAGAATCAGGAAAATTATCAGGGATACAACCGCGTCCTTGAAGAGAATGTCGGGATAGAACGGCAAACCTGCTTTTTTTGCCTTTTCGTATTTTTCCAGATACTCCTTTTTTTCCTGCTCGTTCAATTATTATTCCCCTTTCCTTGGCACTTCACTGATGCCTAATTTAATGACCAGATAAATATGGGTGCAAGTCACTAATATCAATAACGCCGGGAGGACCCAGACATGAACGCCAAAGAAGCGCGCCAGAGTTACAGCGGATATTTCATTCCCACCCCTCACGATGCGCAGTATCCACACCCCGATCCCGGGTGGTGTGCCCGCAATTCGGGTACCTACCGTAGTCGCCCAATATGCTTTTTGATCCCAAGGCAAGAGATAGCCTGTAAAACCAAATGCAATCACAATTAACAGCAGGACGACACCAGTGAACCAGGTTACTTCACGTGGAAATTTATAGGCACCGTAAAGGATCACCCTGAGCATATGAAGTCCAACTAGGATTACCATCGCGCTAGCACCCCAGTGGTGTAGCCCTCGTATCAGCCATCCAGCTGGTACCTGGGTGCTGATATAAACAGCACTATCATACGCGGAATCTGGTGTAGGCACGTAATATATGGTCAGCAAAATCCCGGTCGCACCCTGCACAAAAATCATGAATAAAGTTGCACTTCCTAATGTGTACAGCCAGTTAACCTTAGGAATCTTGCGCAGGAAGACAGCCTTCCAAACCTGCCGCCAGGCGATTCTTTGATCGAGCCAGTTTCCTAATCTTGTTCCCATTTTAAGCCACAAAGATATAAATCTGTCCGTCTTCAATCTTCACCATGAAGCGGTTTAACGGTTTTGGAGGCGGTCCAGAAACAACATTGCCTTCTTTATCAAAAACGCCGTTATGGCACGGGCAGAGAAATTGATCCCGGTCGGCTAAATATCGTACTCTGCATCCAAGATGGGTGCATACATTTGACATGACCAGATAATCGCGCCCATTTTCTGTCAGAACGTAAACTGAAATCTCATCTTCATCAACGATCCAACCGGTTTTCCTTTCAACTTTCACCTTGAACAGGGTGGGAATTCCGAGTTCCACTTTGGTTGAAGAACCAACCTTTATCCAGACTTGGGTTTCATCCTGTTTAATTGCAGGACCGACAACGTAAGCGATTGCCGGGATTCCTAAACCAAGAGCGATAAAACCTCCAATTGCCCAGGTAGAGATCGCCAGGAAATCATGCCGATCTAAATTGTCCTGTTCGTTCAACTAATTCTCCTGATGTCAAAAATTTCTTTATGCATAATAACAATTTGGTCAATTTTCAGGAGCTCCACCCGTTATCCACTGGACAATCAAATCAAGCTCTTCAGTTGAGAGTTGACCGAAGTGTGGAAGCTCTTGGGAATTTTTTATGACTATAAGGCTCGCCCCCGGGTCGCCAGGAACAACAGCCGGACCCGACTCCCCGCCTGTTAAAATGGATTGATAATCAGTTAGATTCAATCCCTGAATACCTTCTGTCCCATGGCAGCCAGAACAGCGTGACCCCAGTATGGGACCAATGGTATCGGTAAAAGTTAATGGACCTCCGGATGGAATAGGTGCTGGTGTTGGTGTGGGGGGCAGCTGCGAAACAAGTATATCCCTCAGACCCGGCGCGTCAAAACCCGCATAAACCCATTCAGTGCCGTGGCAGGCGCTGTTCGAGCAGAATGAGCTGTTATCGGTACCGCCCGGATTGGCAGTTGTATGGCAGTTCTGGCACGTTTCATCATAAACCTGATGGTGCATGCTGATCCAGTTCTCATTCAGATGGGACTGCGGCTCGGGTCCACGGCTTATCTCAATGTCCGCCACAAAATCATATGGTCCTGCTACCACTGGTATGGAATGGCACAGGTTGCACTCCAGGCGGATGGCTTCCTTTTCTGCGTTGAGATGTTTGCCATCGTGGCAGCGAAAACACCCGGGTGAATCTTTGTGACCGATATTGTTGGGGTGAGTGGTCCAGTCCGAATTCTGTTGGGGGAAAACGCTGGTTGCGTATGCGTTTTTTAATGCCTCCACAGCCTCAGCGATTTTATCCTGGTTATCCTGGAAATAATCTGGATGGTAAGTCTGGTAATACCCGACCAATCCTTCGATATTATTCAATCCCATTTGAGTCGAATTAAAAACCTCGCTGTAAGCTCCCAGTGATTTGCTCCGGATTTCAGGGATGTCTCTGGATATCGCACCGCTTGCCAGTAACTGGTCGATGGTATCTTCAGGTGAAGGGACCAAGTGGGTAATCCGGTTGTGGCAGGTGATGCAGTCCATTTCAACCAATTCTGATTCTTGGACATCTGATAAATTAAAAACCGCCTCGGTATCAATATATTCAGTGATATTGCCATCCTCATCGACAATTTTGACATAAGGTATTTGCTGCTCCTCGGGATCGGAGGCGAAATAGTAAACCGGGTTTTCTATATGCCAGTGAATACCGCGCCCCAGGCCTGCACGTTTACTTCCGCCTCCCGTCTTTAAGGTCAGATACGTTGATAGAGGTGTGTTTTCAAAATCGCTCTTGAAGCGTTTGATCTCCCGCAAGCTGTCATCAGAAAATTTCTCAGGAAAATGGCACAGCTCGCAAGTTTCCCGGGCAGGACGCAGGT